>JADJIQ010000005.1:950000-1250000 GCA_016707005.1 Ignavibacteria bacterium | reverse complement strand
GGGCTTCATATTCCAGCGAGTCAACAGATACAGAGTTCATGAGCTCAAGAATCTCTGTCATTATCTCTTCATCCCTCGTTCTCTTGTCAAGAATCGCCTGTTGAATGTACCTAACATACGCGAGGCGATTATTACTGTCAATCGATTGAACCCAAAAGGGCACCAGATGATCGAGCCTTGTTCCGTCGAAGCTCGTTGGGACAATATGATCTACTCCCGTTGGCGTAGCTGAACAACGCCAATGAAACAGCGCACTCGAATCACGTAACGTGGCGGGTTCCAAACCGAGCTTCTTTGCAATCGAGGTATCATCAACAACGAGCGATTGCATTGTTACATAGACGGTATCATTGTTCCGACTGATCCCCAACTTTGCCAACTCCTGATCACTCAGATTGAGTACCAGGATAGAATTCGGATCAAGAGCATCAAGACTTTCGTCATTTAAAGAGCGAGCTGAGTCGGACGTCGTAACACCTGCAGCTGGAAGTTGCTGGTCAGCTCCCAGACCAACAGCACCACTCATCAAGTGCAGTGTGTGCACTGCATCTTGATTGTGATCGTGCATTTCCCGGTTCATCCACACCCCAACACCAATCACTGCGACTACTCCGAGTGCAGCCAACCACCAAGTGACGGTTGATCGGTGTGTGGGAAGCCCCGTGATCATTTCGTCTGAGATGAGTTCGGGATTAACGGCTGAGTTGCTTAGGGATTGAAGTGCAGAGTTAAGTCGTTCATTAGACATGGGGGGTCTCCTCGGTGACCATTGGTTTTTCCTGAAGCAAGGCAATGAGCTTGTCTCGACCGCGTTTGACTCGCATCTTCACCGCAGATAGTCCGATGTTGAGCTCCTTTGCGATGTCCGCCAAGGGCCAGCCTTCAACCTCGGCCAGGACGAATGGGATCCGCTCTGCATCAGGTAGCATGGCGATCGCATCACGAACAATGCGCATGTCTGCTGCAACCTCCGGCGACAGTGCATCCGGAGCAACCAGACTATCCATCTCTGATATCTCGAACCGCTCTGCATGTCGTTTTCCTCGACGATGCATTCGCAGCATTGAGGATATGAGATAGGATTTTAGTGAGGGGGCATCCCCTATCCTGCCCCATGCCCGCAAGGCAGAAACGAGTGCATTGTGCAACAGATCAGCAGCATTGTCGCGATCCCGTTCAACGAACAACGCAAATCGCTCCACCTCACGCCGAACGGCGCGGTAGGCTTCGAGGAACTGATCGTTGTTGCTCACACCATACCAATGCACGTTTGCTTCCGATGGTCACAAAGTCATTTCGTCATTTCGTCATTTCTTCCGAGGTCCCTCGACTACGCTCGGGATGACATCACTGCATCCAATACGTTCTCATACGCCCCTTACCCTTTACGTCGATCTCACCACGTTCAATGAAGATGAACGATGTATCGGGGAGATGTTGGAGTCGGTCAACCACGTCTTGTGAGACATGGATCTTGCCGGGCTCGCCAGTGCTTTCCATTCTGCTGGCAACGTTGACGGTGTCGCCCCAGACATCGTATTGGAGTCGCTCTGTACCCAGTACTCCGGCAACCACGGGTCCTACGTGGAGTCCGATGCGCAATTGGACGGGTGTTCCGCTAGGTGTTCCGTCCGGCCACAAGAAGATGCTGGAGCGGATATCCTTGGCAACGGCGGCGAGCGGCGACAGTTGGACTGGTGCAAAGGCCATATAGCTATCGCCTATGGTCTTGATTTTGGTTACGCCATGCTGCGCGCAGATCTCATCACATCGCGAGAAGATCTCGCCAAGTGTGGCTACGACGTCGGAAGCCGGAGTAGCGGAAGAGAGGGTCGTGAACCCTGCGATATCGAAGAACATCACACCTGCTTCATTAATATGATCGTTCACGATCTCGCCATTGATCACGCGATCGGCGATCGAACGCGGAAGAGCTGAGTACAGGACGGATCGCTCGCGTTCTCGCTCTCGTGCGATCACATCGAGCTCACGCTGCCTGTCTTGGAGTGACATCTTCCGCGCTGTTTCCGCCCCCTTGATCTCTTCGTTGATCTTCACATACGCATCGTTATGCTCGATATAGGCATCGAAGTCGTTGCGCTTCTTGGCGAGATCACGGAGCTGAATGTGTACGCGCGCCTCATGCGCGCGCATACCTAACGACTCTGCAAGATCTAGCATCTTTCTGAACGACAGCATTGCTTCTTCGAAATCTCCTGACAGCTCGCGCAGCGCAGCGACCGACTGATAATAGGTGAATCGCACCTCAGGATCTCCCACCGTCTTCACTTCAACACGATGGAGAACAGACTCTGCCTCTTGAGGTCTACCAAGTGTGATAAGTGTATTCGAAAGATTCACATCGATCATGGCAATTCTCGCAACGTCTCCTTGTTCTACGAAGAGATCCCTCGCCACGCATAGTTCGTCGTGAGCGCCCTCAACGTCACCGAGGTATAACAACGCAGAACTAATGTTTAACCTCGTACCGGCCATACTCGTTGCGTCTCCGGCCTCTGTGCTAAGAGCCAATGCGCGGTAGAAGACCTCTAGTGCCTTCTGGTGTTCTCCAGTTCCATTGAGGACATGACCTATACCTGTTAGTGTAAGAGCCATGGAGTGCTTCTCACCAACACGTTCAAAGTAGTCGAGCGCAGAACGAAACACCATCAGTGCTGACGGATAGTCTCCCACCATTGTATGGATCTTTCCCACCATACTGCTGGAACGGGCAACGCCGAGATCGTCACCAACACTCTGAAACAGCTCTATGGACTGACGTAGGTGTGCGAGTGCATCCGGGTAGGAACCACGCTCACTGTGTATCACACCACGAGCATAGGCGGCAAAGGCTCGAGACTCCTGCGTCTGCAATGCCTCAGCCTTATCTGCATAGGCAAAGGCCTCATCATGGCGTCCAGCACGGAGAAGCGCGTGCATTTTACTCTGCATTTCCGAGAGAGAATTCGTCGTGTCCATGCTGTAACTTACGCTCTTCACACTTCATCTATGGCCCATGAAACTCCTCGTCGTCTTCCTGACTCTCGGCATAGTTTGTTCCACCGTATACGCCGCTGATTCTGCCGCCGCCAAGGCAGCCTTGTTCCAAACACCGGTCACCACGAAGCATAGCGTTTCGATCAACGGGGCTCAGGTGTCGTATGAAGCCACTGCCGGACATCTCACCTTGCTTAAGGAGGATGGCTCACCACGCGCGAAGGTGTTCTTCATCGCTTACACCAAGACCGGGGTTTCCGATCCGGCTACACGTCCGGTGACCATCTCGTTCAATGGTGGTCCCGGTTCTTCGAGCGTGTGGCTGCACCTGGGTGTCCTAGGGCCACGTAGAGTTGCGATGAATGACGACGGGACCACACTGCCCCCTCCCTACAAACTCGTCGATAACGATCAGTCGTGGCTGGACATGACAGATCTCGTCTTCATAGACCCTGTGAGCACTGGCTATTCACGGGCCAACGAGGAGAAGGATGCCAAACAGTTTCACGGATACAATCAAGACATAGAGTCGGTGGGTGAGTTCATCCGCAGATGGATCTCCGACAACAAACGTTGGGCATCTCCGAAGTACCTGATCGGCGAGTCGTACGGAACGACACGTGCTAGTGGACTCTCCGAACATCTCCAACACCGCTATGGGATGTATCTCAATGGTGTGATCCTCGTGAGTGCCGTGCTCAACTTCCAATCGATCGACTTCAAGGACGGCAACGACCTGCCGTTTGCTACATTTCTCCCAACATATGCCGCAACTGCATGGTATCACAAGAAACTCAGTGCAGACATGCAAGCCTTGCCACTCGAACAGGTCGTTGAGCAGGCCCGCACGTTTGCCATGGGCGACTATACTGTTGCACTCATGAAGGGCAACGCTCTTAGTGCAAGTGAGCGTACAGCGGTGATCGACCGCATCGCTCGTTACACCGGACTCACACGCGAATACATCGACAAGGCGGAACTTCGTCCAGTGATCTTCCGCTATTGCCAAGAACTACTGGCCGACTCAGCACTTGTTATTGGCCGGTTCGACAGTCGGTACAAAGGAACAGTTTCCGACAGGCTCGGCAACTCCATGGAACGCGATCCCAGTCACCACCCTACCATTGCCGGCTGTTTCTCAACGTGCATCAACGACTATCTCTCTCGTGAACTCAACGTCTCCACAACACTTCCATATGAAGTTCTCACAGGCCGTGTGTGGCCGTGGGATTTCTCAAATGTTCAAAACGAGTATCTCAATGTTGCCCCTAGTCTGAGGGAGGCAATGCAAATGAATCCGTCACTTCGAGTGTGGGTTCTCAATGGATATTATGATCTTGCAACTCCGTTCTATGGTACTGAATACACGTTTAGTCATATGGGGCTCCCTGGTTCGTTACAGAAGAACATTGGCATGACGTATTACCCTGCCGGACATATGATGTATCTGCTGAAGCCTTCACTCATCCAAATGAAAACTGATGCAAAGAGATTCTATGCTCAATAAGATCTGCATTCTCTGCGTGGCACTACTTGTGGGCTGCGCATCTGGTCACGTAGGTCCACGCGTAGGTGCGGATCTTCCGGTAAGTGGCATTGGGGCAACCGGCAACGTGACGTCAACATCCAGCCAAGTGGGTTTTGTTGGCGGTCTATCGTTTGAAGGAATGTTCACTCGAACGTGGGGTCTGCGAGTTGACCCACAGATCCGGACCGTAGGCGGCGATGTTGGCTTTGCCGGGTCTGCCGCATCGGGCGATGGCATCATCAGTGCAACTGGGGTTATGACAACGGATGCTACGTTCCTTGATCTTCCCATCATGGCTATGTTCAGCCCGACAGATTCAGGATCAACAATTCATCCGTTCTTCTGCTTTGGGGCGATGCTCTCATCTACAACATCAACAACGATCGGGGCTTCCGGTACGCAGACGTATAGTGAGGGCGGACAATCTGCTTCTGCGCCATTCTCTTCTCAGGATTCAGACACCGGCCTAGGCGGACCATTCTTGTCGGTACTCTTTTCAGGTGGGATTCGATATCCAGTCTCTCAATCATGGGAGTTTCGCGTGGAGGCCCGACTCCAACAATTGATTACAGAAGCAGATATTGCATCATACACGTTGTACACCTCTGGCTACCGGTCCGTTGCCAGTGTGACGATGTCTGCACCAACTACGTCCGTAGGTGTTACACTGGGTATGATGCTACGCCTCTAGGCTTGTTCAAGCGCCTTTTTAAGCGCCTTTTTAAGCGCCTTTTTAAGCGCCTTTTTAAGCGCCTTCTGCAAGCGCCTTCTGCAAGCGCCTTCTCTAAGCGCCTTCTCTAAGCGAGCGTTTTGGTTTTCCAGCCGAAGCGGAGGGCGAGCATTCGGATCGTAACAGTGACTCCGATGCTGGTGGCAGCGGCGATGTCTGCGTCCACGGAGAGAATTCTTGAGAGAGTTACGAAGCATGTCACGCCTACAATGGCAGCAACAGCATAGAAGGTTCCGGGACGAAAGACTTCGGGCTCGTTTCGAACGATGATATCGCGCAGGATGCCTCCCCCTATCGCATTGAGGACTCCAACGAAGATCGCACCGAGAAGTCCGAGGCCGAAGCTCATACTTTTCTGGGCACCATACACGCCATAGAGTCCGATGGAGAGCGCATCTACTACATCGATCATGCGCTGCAAACGTGGGACCTTCTTGTATAGAACAAGACCTACAACGGCCGCTCCCCAGGCCATGGCAGTATACATCGGATCGCGAAGGGCTACCTGCGGCCCGGCTTGAAGGAGGATGTCGCGCAACAAGCCCCCTCCCACACTTACGATCAACGAGATCATCAACACACCAACAACGTCATAGCCACGCATGATGGCAAACCGAGTGCCTACCAACGCATGGAGGAACGTAGCAGTGAGATCCCACCAAACGGGGAGTGAAAAGGTATCGATCATTATACGCTGCGATCTGGATCGATGATGGCAGATGCTTCGATCTCAACAAGGAGCTTGTCGTTGATAAGTGCACTTACAACGACAAGGGTTGCCACCGGTCGGATATCCATGAAGACCTCTCCATGGGCTCGGAGAACGTCGTCGATCACATTGGATGTTGTGACGTACATCCGTGTTCGTACAACATCACGCATCGATGATCCTGCTTGCTCGAGTGCTGTTTGGATCTTCGCGAAGATGAAACGTGATTGTTCATACGCGTTGCCTTCTCCAACGAGCTGGTCTCCGTCGACAGCAGTTGTGCCTGCAACTTCGATCATGTTGCCAACACGCACGGCTCTACTATAGCCAACAATGGATTCCCATGGGGCGCCGGAGGAGATGTTTGTTCTCATTGTGTTAATCTGCTAATGTGCTAATGTGCTAGTGTGCTAACGGTTTTCGAGTTTGAGGACGCCGCGGGGGCAGACGGTGGCGCAGACGCCGCAGCCGACGCAGGAGGCGCGTTTGATGTCTTCGCCTCGTTGGGCGTAGGCGCGTACGTCGATGCCCATCTCGCAATAGGTGCTGCAGTTTCCGCACGAGATACACTGCGAGCCGTTGGTTGTGATGCGAAAGCGCGAGGCGTATTTCTGGAGGATCCCGAGAACGGCGGCCATTGGGCATCCGAACCGACACCACACACGAGATCCAAGCAGCGGATAGAAGCCAACTCCGATCACGCCTGAGAAGACCGACCCGATCAGAAACCCATACACACGATTAGCCCCCTGAGCAAAGGAGGCAAGGGGCGATGTGGGATCGACATTAGCCCACCATAGCAGTCCAGTGATCGCAATAACGGAAGCAAGGACGGAATGCACCATCCACCGTTCGATCTTCCAGGCTGCGAGTGTCTTGTTGCTGTTCTGCCTAAACGGATCGCCCGCTGTCTCGGCCAATGCGCCACATCCGCACACCCAGGAACAATACCAACGTTTGCCATAGAAGTAGGTGAGCACAGGAGTAGCAATCACCGTCATGGCGATCGTCCAGAATCCCATGAACATGAGCAGTCCGTCATTGCTTTGCACGAGCGCTGTAATGCTCGACGGGAAGAGGTACTCAGGTTTGAGTGGCCAGAAGTAGCTGAAGTAGAATTCCTTGCTGCCGATCCTCATCAGCAAAGCCGGTATGAGATACGACAGCATGAGCTGCACTGCCATCAAGGTCAACGTGCGATAGATGTGATAGCGTTGTGTGCGATACCGGATCAGCATACGGATACCCATCACGATCACCGCTACTGTATAGACCGTCCCATACAGGAACCAGTGGTCCGCTGCACTTCCGCGCAGGACATTCGACAGCGGGTCGAGAAGACTGAAAAGGGGCTTCAGCGGCTCCGGGAACCAATACACGAGAACATAGAATCCGGTGAAGAGTAAGGCCAGGAAATAGGCTGGCAATCCCCGATGTTTCCATTTCGACCACATGGTTCCATGGTTGCGCATGGAATCCGGCACGGTCAATTGCACGAGACTCATATCGTGACCTTTCGTGAGAATTCCGGATCGAAGATGGCGCTTTGTATCTCCTTTGTTGCCACCGCAGCAGACTGGCCTTCCAGTATCCACCGCTCACACACGTCCTGACGAAGTCTGATACCAATGGCATGGATGCCAATGACCGTTCCGTGGTTGTGGGCGATGCGAAGACAGCGTTCGCTCGCAGCGTCTCGCCAGAAGACGGATGTTGCATCCGTAGAAGCAGCCGGCACTGTACCGTAGATCTGCCATTCGAGATCGAAGAACTTTGCTGAGTTGAAGTAGATGCCTCTCGTATAGGCTCCATCACCTTGTGTGATCACACGTGCGAGGTGTTCACCATGTGCACGGGCTGTATACCACAGTTGTTCAACTCCATGGTCGAACTCCGCACAGTCGCCAATGGCATAGATGTTTGGTACCGACGTTTCAAATCGATCAGTAACGAGGATGCCTCGTGATACCGCGATGCCGGACATTTGCGCTAGATCGATCCGTGGCTTTACGCCTGTAGCGAGGACCACAAGATCAGCACGGATGCTCTCACCAGAAGATGTAACCACATGATCAACTCGTGCAGCATTGTCGCCCGCAACGATTCTCTCGAGATTGGTTCCACAGCGGAGATCAACACCACTACGTGCGATATGCTCCGTGACCATCTCCGATTCGTCGGCCGGAAAGACCTTGCGATAGAACGTACTTTCACGAACCAGCATTGACACGTGAAGTCCTCGCGAGTGCAGCACTTCTGCCGCTTCGATCCCGATAAGTCCGCCCCCTACTACCACAGCATTTCGGGCTCCAACAAGATTCCGTTCCAGAAGATCGAGGTCGTGCTTACTCACATAGCCCTGCACACCCGGAAGATGTTCTCCATGCCAGTTGTACCAAGCCGGCTGCGAACCCGTGGCGAAGATGATGATGTCTGCATCAATGGAAGAACCGGACTGAAGCTCAACAGAATGAAACGGCCCTTCGGCATGTCCGATCGACGTCACAGCATCATGTAACAGCTCAATGCGATTCTTCTTCCAGAACCCATCTTCATACGGCTTCGTTTGATCAAGCGTCATGTGCCCCATCGACACATACATCATGGCCGGACGAGAGAAATGATATGGGGCTTCATCCGACACCACGATGATCTCATGGTCAGAAAGCTTTCTCAGGTGACGTGCAGCCGTGATGCCGGCTACCCCATTGCCGATGATGACGATGCGCATGAGCGCAATGTACGAGAGTTACGGATTGCAGATCATCAACATAGCGCTCATTACAGCATTGTTAACTCGAGCCATCACCACATACATTCCCGCTGGCAGCATTGACGTATCAAGTGTTGCACCTGAACGTGGCACATCCAACACCTTACCAAGTATGTCAACAACATTAACAGTAGCGATTTCTGCTCCGCCCGTTTCTACGCGAACGCTCCCCGTTGCCGGGTTGGGAAGTAGCCGCAGTGTCGGTAAGGGGGATGCCGCGATCGAATGTTCGTCAACAGACACAGGCAAATCAAAACGGAGGATCAGTCCGCTATCACCAACGGCGAAAACCCTGGAGCCCCCTGCAACACAGATGGAATTAATAGACCTGCCACTAGAAGGCACGTTGTCGTTCTTCCACGTGATCCCACCATCCGTTGTTGAGTAGATGTTGCCTGCGGCATCTCCGATAAAACCGCGGAGGGAATCTGCGAAGGCGATGGTGTTTACATCATACCAGAATATATACTCGGGCATTTGCCAAGTCTGCCCGCCATCATTTGTTCGAAGTACGTGCGGCCTCCATGGGGGGCTTGGGCTCTGTGGCGGATCTAAAGGGCCAGCAATGATCCCTACACTCTCGCTGAAGAAATGAATGGCACGGATACCATTAGGAGCACCTCCGAACGGTGGCAGATGGTTGATAATATGTCTCCACGTTATACCACCATCAGTCGTCTTCATTAGAGCGCCGACCATGTACTCCGAGAAGAATCCACCAGCGTAGGCAATACGTTCACTAAGGGCAAAGACACTCAAGGGATCGCTAAACGGCAGTGGTACGGCTTCACCAACGTTCCACGAGGAGCCACCATTCGTAGTAAACTCAAGAACGCTACCTAGTATACAGCCGTAGGTTGTTGAAGAGAAACTTACATCCACCGTGCTTCCAAAAAGGCCAGTCTCACCCTGTTTGTAAATACTATCCCACGTTTCACCTGCATCAATTGTACGGTATATCGCCTCACCTACGGCAAATGCTACCTGACTTTGTTTAGCCGCGCTTATAGACCACACACTATTTGATACAGGCACTGATGTCCAACGCAAACCACCATCAACTGTTCGAAGGATCTCCCTTCCTGCAGCAACAAAGCCTATATCCTTATTAAGGAAGCTTGAGGCTGACAGCTTATTGGTTTGATTAATTGGAAGCACTACCCATTGCGCCACCACTCGAGTAGTCGTCAAATGAAAACAACAATAGAGAATGGCCATAGCTACTATATATGATCTCATGGCAGCCTTACGAATGCAAATGATTTTAGTCCATGATCGAATCGTACAACGCAGTAGTACACTCCATTAGGTAGTGTATTTACCATGACCGTTTGTTGTGTTTCAATGTCCTTCTTGAGCATACACGTGTTTTGAATAAACTATCTAGCAATAGACACCGGCACAACAGACACTCTAGTCCCGCGAACGATTCTCACAAAGTACGCACCCGAGGGCAATGTCCTCGTTACCTGTGATATGATATCAACATTGTCAATTTGCAAACCCTCATGGCGCGACATTACAGCTCCACTAACATTGACCACCAAAACAGTTGCCGGACCGGAAGCCACGAACGTTTCTTCTTGTACATCAGTAGCCATCTGCGCAATCACTTGGGAGGCCTGAAGAGACTTCTTTGTTGCTGGATCTTGAATGGAAACCACTGCGCGCACTTTCGAGATGTCCCAGAGTTCTTGTCGCGCAATTGCAATACGTCCCGTTGCAACATTATCAGTGTTGAAATCAAGAGGATTGCCAGCTACCGGCGTTAGCAGAACACGCATGGAACCGTCATGCTCAGACACGCCATTGCGTCCTTTGTAAGTAACATCTTCCACAAGTACGCCATATATGGTTGACATTCCATCCTGAGAGTTGCGCGTTGCCGTGTACGTAAGGACCAAAGAGTCTCCCGTGTACGTCAGAACTGGCACGATAGCATAGGCAGGAACAGACGCAATAAGACCATCAAGGACCGACGGCCATTGACTATACGATCCGGATTGGCGAACTCCATTAAAATACGTGGTAGGCGTACCCGACACCCCACCCAGCCATGTTGCGCGCAGCTTGGGCTCGGTTGTATTTGCCTGATAGATTGGATCGTCTAGGTACGTACTCCAGTGGTAGTAGACAACAATCACATTGGCGGCACGAGACGTACCACTAATCGACGTGTTCACTGCGTTATGCATTCCCGCACATGGAGAACAATGTGAGTTCGTGAATGCGTCCACCAACACTGTACTTGTTTGTGCACTTGCAAAGAAGGTCATGCAAAGGAATATGAAAAGGAGTTTTTGCATGAATCACCAGATGAGAATTAGATCTTGAACATTACACCTGCAAACACATTCACGCCACCATAGATGGCACGGGGAGTAGTGAACGCCGTTGAGACATCAACACTAAAGCTTAACACATTATTGAACTCATAGATCAGGCCAAGATCCCAGGCGTTGTACTCAACTCCCTCTCCAAGACCGTTGAACGTGAAGCGTCCGGACTTTGCTGTGCCTGCAGTAGCGAATCTGTAGAGGGCCAAGGTCACCCAGAGTTTGTCAAGGGGCTTATAGCCCCCTTTCAGAGACACACGATATTGATCTGTAAACTGACCGTTATCGAATTGTTTCGTGTAATCAGATACCGACAAGGCTCGTACGTTATATCCTGCATCGAAGCTGACAAATGCCTCGGTAGGCCAGAACGAGTGACTAACGCCGGTGTTGAGCCACATGTTGAGCTCTCCGTCTCCGGTTGGGAGATGGATGTCTTCCATGTTCCAGTTGGGTTCTCCAACGGAGATGATCACTCCGGATTCATCTCCTGTTGGGAGCTCCATGCCAACGCCGACACTTATCGGCCAGTCTCCACCAACGATACCATAGCGCACATCAAGGCCCATGTCTCCCAAGCCGCCTACGGTGCCGTAACTCTCAACGGTGGAAGAACGATAAAGTGGGACATTGAGTCCGATCATGAGATCCTTCACCAAACCATACTCTGCAAAGAGTCCAACACTCCACAGTGAATACTTGGGCGTGGTGGTCTTTACACCTTCAAGATCGTAGGCGCTTGTTGTTGAAAGCATCTGGTACGACACCTTACCAAAGATCTCTCCCTGTTTCCGGATCCATCCGCCATCGGCAAACAAGGGGGCTGAGCACAACACCACAACGAACAGCACAGTTATGATCGAACGCAATCGCTGCACGATCGATGTGTGACGCTCTTCTTCTGTTTCAAGCAAGAGAACATCGCCAACGGTATCAACGTCGATCATCGACGGGAGAAGTACCAGCTTCAGGTCGAGCTCATTACAACGTTCAATGGTCTGCAGAAGCACGTGTTCGCTGCTCCATGATATGCGATCGAAAAGGGTTGTGTTCATTACGTTGAAGCCGATGAGGTAATAGCCACCGTCAAGTGAGGGGCCTATGACAACATCGCTGGACTCCAATTGCGTAAATGAGTTACCAATCACGTGCGCGTCGAGGAACGGTGCGTCTGTGCCGATCACAACGCAAGAATCAAACGGCCCTGCATCGACGATCGCATTCACGATGCGCTCGCCCAATCCATCGCCGCGTTGTGCATATCGATGATAGTGCGTTGAAGGAAGAGCCCCTTCATCACCTTCTACACAAAGAAGGATCTCGCAGGGGGCTTCATGGATGTTTCCAAGAATATGCTGGAACATCGCTGTGTAGATCTCTAACGCCGACGCATCGCCGACCGTTGCGGCAAGGCGCGTCTTCACCTTCCCGAGCTCGGGGGCCTTGCACATGATGATGCAGATGTTTCGAGATGACATTACGTCAGTTGTCCGCCGCAGCTGGACCCGGCGCCGGCCGTACATCCATAACAATGCTGATCAATGACGATGGCTCGCGAATTGAGCTTTTCAACATCGAACGTTGAGATATGCTTGGAGGATGATGCTACAGGAAGCTCTAACATCTGATTGAAATCACAATCATAGAGCTGTCCGTCCCATCCCACAGAGATCGTATTCCTGCACATCACATTCAGCGCGGCTGCCGGGTTGAAGGCATTCACCAACGTCTCCATGTACTTACCATAGTTACCGCTGTCGATGAGGTATTCAAGGAAACGCGAGATCGGCATGTTGGTGATGCAGATCAGCGAATTGAACGCAACACCGTGCTTGTCTGAAAGCACACGTTTGAATTCTTTCTCAAGAGATGCTTGTGGACCAGGCAACAACGCACCCAACGGATTGTACACGAGATCCAACACGAGTCCAGAGCCCCTTACTCCATAGCCTTCGGCATTGAGCAGACGCATTGCTTCCATGGAGTCATCGAACACACCACCACCGCGCTGACGGTCCGTGTGTTTTGCGTCGTAGAACGGAAGCGATGATACTACGTGTACTCCGCGCTCAGCATAGAACTTCGGAAGATCTCGGTACTTCGGATTCGAAACGATGATGGTGAGATTACAGCGCACGATCACTTTACGACCCAGCGCATGGATCTCGTCCACAAACCACCGGAAGTCCGGATTCATCTCCGGAGCACCACCGGTGAGATCCACCGTGCCGATGTCCGTGCGCGCAAGGACGTCCAAACATTGATGCATGGTCTCGCGCGACATGATCTCCGTTCGGTCAGGCCCGGCATCAACGTGACAGTGTTTGCACGCCTGATTGCACATCTTCCCCACGTTCACCTGAAGTATCTCCGGTGATAGGGGGCGAAGTGGCATCAAACCGCTTGGTCTGAGCTTTTCAGCGAACGATGGGAGGTTCTCTACCGAATCGCCGTGATGCAGAACGTTGAGCTGGAACGCGGCGTTGGCGAGGTCGGCGCCGCGTCGATGTAAACTAGTGGTTGCTTGTGCCATTCGATTACATCGTCACTTCTTTGACCTTGTTCATCATCATCACGCCATGGACGAGGGACGCACCGCCGCGTATGGCTGCAGCCACGTGTACGGCCTCCATCATCATCTCCTCCGTGGCACCCTTCTGCAGACTGTCCGTGGAATAGGCGTCAATGCAATACGGGCACTGCACCGCATGGGCAACGGCCAGAGCGATGAGCGACTTCTCGCGTTGGGTCAAAGCCCCCTCTGCAAAGACATCGCCGTACCATGAGAAGAACTTTTCAGCCAGTGCAGGTTGGAATTCGGCGATCTCGCCGAATTTTCCAAGGTCTTTGGGGTCGTAGTAGGTAGACATGGTTACGGGGTTACGGGGTTACGGGGTTACGGGGTTACGGGGTTACGGGGGTAGGGGCGAGGCCTCGCCTCGCCCAACTCGTTGAATATAACGTGTTGTAACCAGTTCGTCGGGAGTGTATTCTTGAACCGATAACTCGAAAAATTCGTTCCGGGGAGAGGGAGACCATGGCGATACCTGTCTATGCCGGCCCGTGGGGCAGGGCTCAGGCTGCACATCTTGTGCGCCGAACAATGTTCGGTGCAACACCGACAGACATTTCCAATGCACTTGGCATGGGGCTTTCCGCCTCTGTTAACGTCTTATTGGGGACCACATCGCCCCCTACAGAGCCGATAGCGTACCTAAAGACGGGGGCTGTAGCTGAAGGTCTGCCCTGGACGGAGTCCACCTATGAATCCGGCGCAGAGAATGTGCGACTTGCCTTTCTGCAGACGTGGTGGATAGACCTGATGTTGAATCAGAACTTTTCGGTTCGCGAGAAGATGGTGTTGTTCTGGTCCAACCACTTCTCAACCGGTTCTCAGCAGGTGAAGGACGCACGGTATATGTACCGTCAGAACACTGTCCTGCGCGACCTAGCACTAGGAAGCGTGAAGGACCTTGTGCGCGAGATCACGTTCGATCCGGCCATGCTCCGCTACCTCAGCGGAAACACGAACACGAAGAAGTCGCCGAATGAGAACTACGGCAGAGAACTTCAAGAACTATTCACCATCGGGAAGGGTGTAGAGGTTGCTCCTGGCGACTACACCTATTACACCGAAGCCGACGTAAAGGCAGCTGCTCGGGTCCTCACGGGATGGTCGGACGTTCAGTCCGGCATCTCTGCGAAGTTCACAGCAGGCAATCACGATGTAGGTACCAAGACCTTCTCAGCACGCTACGGAGGCCGAACGATCACCGGACGCAACACGGAAACGGGCGCACGTCAGGAGATCGACGAGCTTATCACGATGATCTTCGATCAATCGGAGACCGCACGCGCGATCGTCCGCAAACTCTACCGATGGTTCGTTGACTACGTCATAACGGCTGAGACGGAACGAGATATCATTGAGCCCCTTGCCACTACTCTTCGATCGAATGACTTCGAGATCAAGCCGGTACTCTCAGAACTCCTGATGAGTGCACACTTCTTTGACAACGAGCGTATCGGATGCGCCATAAAGACACCGGCCGATCTTGTCATCGGCACGATCAGGTTGTTCCATGTGCCGGATATCTATCCGGATGATATGAAGCTCATGCACTGGGCCTATCGGACACTGCGCCGTACAATGGGTACAATGCAAATGGACATCCTTACACCACCCAATGTTGCGGGATGGCCTGCTTACCATCAAGCTCCAACGTTCCATGAGATGTGGGTGAACTCGGACACGTTGCAGAAACGTGTGAAGTTCACCAATGACCTGATGAAGGACGGCATCCAGCTCGATGAATCATACGAAAAGTCCTACGCCGATGTCTTCGTGATCAAGGACTGGCTGAGCGACCCACAAGACCCTGCAAAGCTGGTTGACGAACTCTCTGACATCCTCTTCCCTGTTGCAATTCTGCCCGAACAACGTCAGGCACTTGTCGACATCGTCTTGGAAGGTCAACCCTCCACCGCTTGGTCTACTGCATGGGCCCAATGGGAAGGGGCTCCGGATGACGAAGCACTGCGCGCTGTTGTGGAGTCACGTCTGCGCAACCTCTTAAAATTCATGTTGGCCATGGCCGAAAATCAAGTCTGTTGAGGAGCACCCAATGAAACGCAGAACCTTCTTACGAAACAGCGCCTCAGCAGCAGCACTACCCGTTCTTTTGAATGGACTTCCTGTAACAGCATTCGGTCGATCACCGCTCCTTGACGCACTCGATGCAGCACCGTGCGAAGATCGCGTGCTCGTACTCGTGCAGCTCAATGGCGGTAACGACGGACTCAACACGCTCATCCCGTTGGATCAATACGCAGAATACACTGCGGCACGTTCCAACATTGCGATCGAAGAGGCAAAGGTCTTGAAGTTGACCAATGAGGCCGGACTCCATCCGCAGATGACGGGGCTCTCGCAGATGTATCACAATGGCCTTGTACGTGTAGTGCAGGCCGTTGGATATCCAACGCCGAACTACTCGCACTTCCGATCAACGGACATCTGGCTTTCAGCCTCGGACTCAGAAGAAGTGATCAGCACGGGCTGGATGGGGAGATATCTCGAACACGCCTATCCCGGCTTCCCCCTTGGTTACCCCAATGCATCTATGCCTGATCCGCTTGCCATCCAAGTTGGATCCGTGATCTCTCCCGG
Source organism: Ignavibacteria bacterium (assembly GCA_016707005.1). Classification (NCBI taxonomy): domain Bacteria; kingdom Pseudomonadati; phylum Ignavibacteriota; class Ignavibacteria; species Ignavibacteria bacterium. Next base: position 1,233,757 of record JADJIQ010000005.1, on the reverse strand, counting down.
ACTTGAGGGCACAACGGCCAATATGGGCATGGCCTTCACCGATCCGAACTCCTACTTCAACATCACCAATCAGAACACACCTGTGGGAGTTGGTCGCAGAGCAGGTACCGAGTTGAGGTACATCCGTGATGTAGGTCAACAGATCGAGCGATTCGCAACCCCTGTCAAGAATGCAGCCGCACGGGCAAAGAACAAGTCGACACTCTACCCTGCGGCAAAGACAAATCTTGTTGCCGACCAACTCAAGATCGTTGCACAGCTTATCGCTGGTGGACTCAAGACACGCATCTACATCGTCAATCACAGCGGCTTTGATACACACTCGTATCAGACACAGGGTGGTCCGGGCAACCCGATTCCCCACGGCACCTTGCTCGAACAACTCAGCATTGCGATCAATGCCTTCCAAGACGATCTCAAGCTCCTTGGTGTGGAAGATCGCGTAGTAGGCATGACGTTCTCCGAATTCGGACGTCGTATAAAGTCTAACAGCTCCGGTGGAACTGACCACGGCGCTGCAGCACCTGTCTTCCTCTTCGGTTCCAACGTCAAGAACGGTGTACTTGGAAACAATCCAACTATTCCACAGAGCGTTACCACTGAAGACAACGTTCCGATGCAGTTCGACTTCCGCAGTGTCTATGCCACACTCTTGCGTGATTGGTTCTGTGTTGATCCGTCCACTGTGAACACCCTTCTCAACCGTGACTTCGGCAAACTCGATCTCATTGAGGGGGCTTCTACGACCTCAGTGATGGATCAGCTCGCCGATACCGGAAGCGCGTTGTTCATCGCACCTAATCCTGCAACGTCGTTCGTTTCGGTTGGATTCTCTGCACCGCAAGGCAGGGTGAGTATCGGACTCTTTGATGCAACCGGACGTCAGATCGCCACTGCCGGTGAGATCATGCATGACGGTACGGCTTCTTCCATTAGACTGGACGTATCCGCCCTTCCGTCCGGCAACTACTACGTCAGACTCCAACACATCTCCGGAGCAACGGTTCGCCCCTTGATCGTGCAGAGATAGCAAGATTCGGTCGAGACGGGGCCTCGACCCTACATTTGTGGATGAACACTTCCGTTGTCTGTCTCGCTTTGGTGATCTTCTCCCAGGTATTTCTCGTTGCTCAGACGGATAGAGGGGGCAATACCTGGTACTTCGGGAACATGGCCGGCCTCCGCTTTGAAAAGGATGGTCCGGTTGCCATAACGGATGGACAGATGAACACCGTTGAGGGCTGTGCTACGCTCAGCGATAAGAACGGTTCGTTGATGTTGTATACCGACGGCGTCACGGTCTGGGGTAGGGACCACAAGCCCCTTCCCAACGGCACCGGATTGAAGGGAAATGCCAGCAGCACACAAAGTGGCGTGATCGTGCCGGATCCCGCAGACTCCATGTTGTGTTATGTCTTCACCGTTGATGTGATGGGTGGCAAGGGTGGATTCTGCTACAGCAAGGTGGATCTCCGCAAGAACAATGGCATAGGCGAGGTCACAACAAAGAACGTTCCAATCCGAGCAGTTGTCACGGAGCGACTCACTGCAGTACGCCATCGAAACGGTCGCGACACCTGGCTCATCGTGCACGGCATCGGCGATGAGGCTTTCTATGCCTATCTACTCACTGCAGCAGGCATTGCAACGCAACCCACCGTATCGATGGTTGGGACCAAACATGATGGTGGCGAGGATGCAACGATCGGTGCATTGAAATCAAGCGCGGATGGTTCGCAGATAGCAGTTGCGATTAAATCAAAGAAGATCGTGGACCTCTTCGACTTCGACAATGCAACCGGTGTGCTAAAGAACCCGATCGTACTTGTTCCCGGCGACGATGGGCTTACCTATGGCATTGAATTCAGTCCGAGCGGCAGGTATCTCTACATCTCCACAGGCTCTGCAAAGAACATAATGCAGTATGATCTTCTCGCCGGATCAACAGAGTCCATACAACGCTCCGGGATCAAGATCGGTACAACCGAAACGTGGTGTGGTAGCCTGCAGTTGGGCCCTGACAGAAAGATCTACGTTAGCGGATTCGATCTCGACCATCTCTCCCGCATTGAGCAGCCGGATAGCGCCGGCACTGCCTGCACCTTCACTGTCAACGCCATTGTGTTGAAGTCCGGCAGGTCTCAACTCGGACTGCCAACCTTCAACCAGAGCTACTTCATTCAAGAGAATTTCGTCTCTGATGCAGGCACATTTACGGGCAAGGTTGAACGTGGCAAGACCTTCATCCTCACAAAGATCCTCTTCGAAAGCGGAAAGGCAGATCTTGAACCAACGTCGTTCACGGAACTCGATAACGTTGTCAAGGTACTTCGCACAAAACCCGAGCTTTCCATCATGCTCACGGGCAACACCGACAACGTTGGCAATAAGAGCGACAACCTCGATCTGTCACTTCGTCGCGCCAATGCCGTTCGTGACTACCTCATCAAAAAAGGCATCGCCGCCGATCGTCTTTCAACAAAGGGGCTCGGCATGGCCAGTCCGATCAGCACAAACTCTACCGAAGAAGGCCGCAGACTCAACCGCCGTGTAGAGATGAAAGTGTTGTAACTAGTAACTAGTAACTAGTCTCCCCACTACCACCAACCCCACACACGCTATCCCTACCGGCCATTCAACGAATGGCGTGGCTGCCATAAGCAGCGCCATGGCAATGGCTGTGTAGCCGCGAATACGGCCTGATGGGACGCGCAGGCTATTTGCTGCCATAGGGAGGGTGAGTCCGATGCAGGCTGCAGCAAGTCCGATCTGTTCTGTAACGAGCAACATCACTTGGAGTACAATGAGCGACACAAACAACTCGGGATCGATGATCTCGAGAATGAGTGTAGCGGTTAGGAGTGTGAACGCGCCGATCATCACCCAGCGAAGCAGGCGTGACCGAAGCACGTCGAAATAGCGCTCGGCGAGGGAACAAGCAAAGAACGTAGCCGGACCCGTCTTGAGGATCACATCACCCGCACGAAGCAGGTTCCCATTTCCCTCTCCGAGGAGCGAAAGAAGGAGCCCCGTGATGGCTGAAACCACGATCGCAAGGTACCAGGGATCGAGGATGCGCTTTAACATGCGCCACACTCGCCATCGGCATGGAGCTGATCGCTTTCGACTTGAACTGTTACGTGTTCGATGTTGAACTTCTCCTTCAACGTTGAGCGTACGTCTCGAACCACATCATCGGTTGGTCTCGACGAAACAACGTGTACGGTTGCGGTATTGTCGTTGAGAGTAAGCTGCCACACATGAACGTCATGGACATTCGTGATGCCGTTGATCGATGCGATGGCTGTCCGTACTTCCTCAGGATTGATGTTTTCGGGAGCGGATTCCATGAGGATCACACTCGACTCCTTAATAACCCGGATAGCCCCCTTCGAAATGAGTAGGGCGATGAGGATCGATATCACTGGATCTATCCATTCCCAATCCGTGATCGAGAGGATGATGGCAGCGATGATCACACCGCCGCTCGACATAAGATCCGTGATCACATGGAGGTAGGCGCTGCGAGTGGTGATGTGCTCTGAACGATGCAGATACATTGCGCTGATGGCGTTGGCGATGAAGCCAATGATGGCGATGGCAAGCATCGATTCTGCATGTACATGCGTATCTGCATCAATGAGCCGTCGAATAGCCTCAACGATGATATAGATGCATATGCCGATCAGGAGGAAGCCATTCGTAAGAGCGGCAAGGATCTCTATTCGACGCAGTCCGAACGTGTACTTGATATCGTGCTGGTCCCGAGCCTTTGCTGCAAGCCGCAGTCCGAAGAAGGCGATGAGCAAGGATGCAAGATCCACAAGCACATGGCCGGCATCGGAGAGAAGAGCAAGACTACCGGAGAAGATCCCACCTACCACCTGGGCAACAAAGACCGTGGCGGTCAACGCCATTGCTATTCGTAGGGGGCGAATGTCGCGGTGTTCATGGATATGACCATGACCGTGATGATGATCATGATCGCCATGTCCACCACCGGTGTGTACGTGAGCCAACATCAGGGAAGAAAGAGAGTGACAATATTCTTGTAATACACGATGATGATCATCACCGGTGCTGCAAAGAGCATGGAATCGAACCGATCGAATACTCCGCCGTGACCGGGAAGCAATCCGCCGGAGTCCTTCACCACTGCATCACGTTTCAACAATGACTCTGCGAGATCGCCCAACGGTCCAACAACCCCAACCATGGCACCGCAAGCCGCGGCAGCCGCGCTATCCAGCTCAGGCATGATCCACAACGCCATGCCGTAGAATGCGGCAGTGGAACCCACGAGGCCGCCAATAGCCCCTTCCCAAGACTTCTTTGGACTCACGCGTGGGAAGAGTTTGTGTTTGCCGATACTCATCCCAACGAAATACGCAACGCTATCAGCTGCCCAGATCGTGACGAAGAGCGTGGCCACTAGAGACGTACCGAGGTTGCCCCACTCACCGATAAACGAGTCATGGGTGGTCTGGCGCAACAGGAGTAAACACGATAACGCAAGTGTTATGAATGATACTCCGAACACCGTCAATGCCGTATTCAAAAGCGCATTCGGTTTGTTGCGGAACAGTTCCGTTGCGAGTGTGACGATGGTTCCAAGGACCATTAGAACAGCAACATCGATCGCAGCTCCAAGAGCTCCCTCCCCACCCGGATAGGTGAACACAGATTTTGCAACCAAGATCTGCATACCAACGCTCCAGGCCAGTCCCAGAGAAACATTAGGGGCTGCGTGTTTGGATTCTGCCAGACCATAGAGCTCACGCAGGGCAAGCGTCGTAAGAATGATCACCGCGCCGGCGTACAGCCAACCACCGATATATACGATCCCAATGGCCGAGGGAATTCCCACCAAGCCGACAAGAATTCGTTTTGTGAGGTTCGTCATGACGCGAAGCTACGTACTTTCGCATCCTATGACGGTGTACAATCTGCCAGAAGGGGAGACGTTCAACGTACTCCTCACCGGTGATACGGACTTCGTAGTGGAGTTCGCCGGGATCCTTGACCGACACGATGTGCCGTTCAATATTCTTCCGTCCATGGATGAAATGGACGAATTGGATGTTGAACTCGATCTTGTTGATCAACAGTTAGCCGATGCGGCACTAGATGCCGCCGAATACGGTCCGTTCGCAGACCGCGTTGTGGGAGACGTGCGTGGTAATGCCGGAAAGTACACGCACATCATCGACCTTTCAGTGTCGGCTCATTTCGACCGCAAGATCACCGTAGAAGTGGCCAGTTCGGTGAACCCGCGCGCAACGGTCATTGCCAGCGCTCTTACGAACACCGCAACAGAACTTGGCATGCTCGCCAACGTTGCAAATCGTATCGTTGGTGTGAGCCTTCTGCCGAGTATGATGACCACGAGTACGACGATCGATATGTCGGCCGGACTCAACACCGTAGACGTTCATGTTCAGCACGCACTCGCACTCCTTCACCGACTTGGATACACTGTTGAACGAGTGGAGGACCGTGTTGGGCTTGTGCAGATACGAGTATTGGCCATGCTTATCAACGAAGCAGCCTTCGCAGTGATGGAAGGGCTAGCTACGCCGGAGGATATCGACAAGGCCATGCAGTTGGGTGTGAACTATCCAAAGGGGCTCCTAGCTTGGGCAGATGAGATCGGCATTGGCGTTGTGACCCTCATCCTTGACGGACTCCGCAGAGAGTATGAGCAGGAACGTTACCGTCCATGTGTACTCCTCAAGCAGATGATGCGCGCCGGCTGGACCGGTAAGGCCGCAGGCAAGGGCTTCTTTACCTACGCCTGATCGAGATGGCCATTCATCTCTTCCTCGACTTCGACGGCACGATCTCCCAGACCGACGTAGGCAACGAACTGTTTCAGCGCTTCGGTGAGTTCGAGCCAGTCCACACGCAGCTGATGAACAACGAGATCTCCGTGGCAGAATACTACCGGCGGTCCGTTGCTTTGCTTCGTCCGGATTGCACTCCCGAATCCCTAACGGCCTTTGCGCTCGCACAACAACTCGATGCCGGTTTTGCTCCGCTCGTTTCTTGGGCACGCCGTTCGAACATCGCAGTGTCTGTAGTGAGTGATGGATTCAACCTCTACATCGAGCCCCTTCTCGATCGCAGCGGAATGCGAAATGAACTCCGGGTGTGGTGCAACACTCTCGTCTGGAATGGAACAGCATTTACCGTTGCCTTTCCCGGAGCCACCGAATCGTGTACGTGTTTCTGTGCGTCATGCAAGCGCAACGTCGTGATCGCAAGTGTTGCTGACGATGACATCGCCATCTATGTGGGAGACGGACGTTCAGACTCCTGTGCTGTGGAACATGCCGACATCGTTTTTGCCAAGGGCACGTTGGCAGCGGAATGCACACGCAAGGGCATACCGCATCATCATTTCCATACCCTCGCAGAAGTGATGATCATCCTCCAGAGAAAGGTTGTAGAGGGGGCTCTCCGACCCCGACGTCAGGCCGTGCTCGCAAGGAAGCGCGCCATAGAGGCAGAATAGCCTTAAACCCAGAAGCCCCATCTGTGTCTCAGTGCCCGCAATACACGAACAACACTTGAGGCATCAGTCATGAAACATCTTCTCCTCGCAGCTATCGGACTCTTCATCGTCCTTGCCGCACAGCCCATCCAAGCACAAGACAAGCCGACCAAGGCAGAGCGCAGAGCAGCCGCATTAGACCTGCGCAGTGATATGCGCACATGGTTTGAAGCCGACGTTTACCCATCGCTCAAGAAGTGGCACCAAGAATACGATGCCAGCCTTTCTTCCGAAGACCTCGCAACATTGGCCAAGTATCGCGCAGAGGCAAAACAACTCAAGGATGCCATGCGCAAGGACATGATGGCACTCAAGGGCACCATGAAGAAAGGTGATAGAGACGAAATGCATGAGAAGATGGAAGCCCTCCGGGAGAAGCACCACGATGCTATGGAGAACATCATTGATGGCGTAAAACCTATCATCAAGCGCTCTAAGGTCAAGCTCCGCTCCATCTTTGATACGAACGAGGATCAGATCGAAGCTTGGCGCGATAAAGCCCGGGAGATCATGAAGACCTGGAGCAGTGAACATCAAGGAATGGGTCGTGGTGGCAAGAAAGGTCACGGACCACAAGGAATGGGTCTGCCGCTCATGGGACAAGACGGCAAACACGCAGCCCTCAAGTTCGTGCTTTGGGATGGCACCATGCCCCCTATCGAAGACGAAATGCTTGGCAACGACCCGCTCAATGGTCAGCCCGGTCAGAACCGAAACACCCTTGGTCAGATGAAGGTAGCCCCGGCACCGTCCGGTAATGCTGCAACCATCACCGTAGGCAACGTTCCGAACGGTCCAGCCAAGCTTGAGATCTACGACATGAACGGTACCCTCGTCCGCTCAGTGAACGTCACTGCCACAAACGGCACCATCGAACAACGTGTAGATCTCAGCGACCTCCCCGCCGGCTCCTACATGGCCAGCGTGAATACGGCGATGGGGAGGAGGACAGCTCAGATCATCAAGGAATAGCGAACAGCGAACACAGAACAGCGAACACAGAACACAGAACAGCGAAGACAGAACAGCGAATTCGATTTTTACATTGAGTTCGCTGTTCTCTGTTCGCTGTTCGCTGTTCGCTGTTCTGTGTTCTGCATTCATTATGTGTTGCAACACACTATCCCTATCTTTGTTTCGTCTTTCCTTCTATTCGTCACTACAGGTTCACAATGAACATTCTTACGATCTCTGGTTCCTTGCGCGAGAAGTCCTATAACACGGGGCTTGTTAGGACCGCCGAACTCCTTGGTGTTGAAGGAGTTACATTCACACATGCAAATATTCGAGAGATACCGCTGTTCGACGCAGATCTCGAAGTTTCGTCAATTCCCGAGGCCGTTGCAGTTATTAAGCAACAGATCGAAGCAGCGGATGGCGTCTTGATAGCCACACCGGAGTACAACTTCTCCTACACTGGCGTCCTGAAGAATGCTCTTGATTGGGCATCGAGGGGGCCCGTTCGCCCCTTTACTGAGAAACCTGTGGCGGTGATCGGTGCGAGTACCGGAAATTTTGGTTCCGTTCGTGCGCAGACCGATCTACGTAGACTTCTCCACGGAATGGCTGCTCATGTGCTGCCAAAACCGGAATTGCTCGTTACGCAGGCAGCTTCCAAGTTTGATGAAAATGTGATCCTTATCGATGAAGCAACACTGAAGATCTACCGCACCCTCCTCGATAAATTCGTGAAGTACGTTCACGTCCTCAAAACCCTGTAACATCGGGCTAAAGCCCGATACTTGTAACCCCGTAACCCCGTAACCTCGTAACCCCGTAACCCATGATCTACAAAGCTTCCGACCGTGGCCATTTCGATTTTGGATGGCTCGATACAAATCACACGTTCAGCTTCGGTCACTACATGAACACGGAGCGAATGAACTTCGGCATGTTGCGTGTGTTCAATGATGACGTTGTTGCACCTGGCGAAGGTTTTGGGACGCACCCGCACAACAACATGGAGATCATCTCCATCCCACTCGAGGGCGTGATCATGCACCGTGATAGTATGGGGCATGAAGAAGGTCTCCGTCCGGGTGATGTTCAAGTGATGTCAGCAGGTACGGGGCTTACCCATTCCGAATACAATGGATCGGCAACGGACGTATTGAAGTTCCTGCAGATCTGGATCATTCCAAATGCACGTAACGTGGAGCCCCGTTATGATCAGGTGAACATAGGTGATGCGGAACGCAACGTTCTTCACACCGTTGTTGGTCCTAAGAACAGTGGAATGCCACTGTGGATCAATCAGGATGCGTGGCTTAGCATCGCAAAGGTTGATGCAGGCGCATCAGTGGTTCATACACGCCGTGCTCCGGGATCAGGGATGTTCGTCTTTGTGATCGAAGGTTCGTTGAAGATCGATGACGCAGTGCTTACAAGACGTGACGCAGTAGGGATCGTGGACCGTGATACGATCGAGATCTCCGCGGCGTCCGATGCCTACTTCGTCGTCATCGATGTCCCTCTTGCATGATAGCGCCTTCGCACGTATTTCTCGAACTCCACTAGGAGATAGAGTATCACTCCGCCACTGGCAATGGTGGTCCACGATGTGATCCCAACAGGCGCTGAATGGAAGGCCACGTTAAAGAATGGAACGTAGGTGAAGGCCAGCTGCAGCATCAGCATGGTCCCGGTCCCGTACCAAAGGTACTTGTTGGCAAACAGCGAGGTGGGTTGTGATGTTGAGAGTGTTCGGCAGTTGAACAGGTAGAACATCTGCATCACAACGAATGCGTTGGTGGCTGATGTACGGGCCAGAGGAAGGCTGTGACCGGTCTTCACTTCCCAGAGGAACACACCAAATGATGCAAGCAAGAGCATCGATCCAACGAAGAACGTCCGCATGATAAGGTTTGTTGAGAACAACGGGGCTTTAGGGTCGCGCGGTGGTCTCGACATCGTGTCGGGAGCGATCGGCTCAAATGCAAGTGGCAATCCGAGGATCACCGCTGTTGTCATGTTGATCCACAGGATCTGCACGGGAAGGATAGGAAGCTCCATTCCCATGGCAACAGCGGCCACGATCACAAGTCCCTCGCCGAGGTTTGTTGGGATGGTCCATACGATGAACTTGAGCAGATTATCGTAGACCGTCCTCCCCTCCTCTACAGCAGCAACGATGGTTGCAAAATTGTCGTCGGTGAGAACCATCGACGAGGCCTCTTTCGCAACATCCGTCCCGCTCTGCCCCATCGCTACGCCGATGTTCGCCGCCTTCAATGCCGGCGCATCATTCACCCCGTCTCCGGTCATGGCAACCACATGCCCGCTGCGCTGCATCGACTCAACGAGTCGCAACTTCTGCTCGGGAGAGACGCGAGCAAAGACCGCTACATGTTCTGCAGCATCATCGAATTCTTCACCGGTCATCGCTGCGAGTTGTGCCCCGGTAAGCGAAAGGAGTTTACCCGACTCTTCTCGTCCCTTCAGACCAAGATCTCGTGCGATGGCCGACGCTGTTGATGCATGATCGCCGGTGATCATCTTCACCATGATGCCGGCTCGCTGACATTCAGAGATAGCCATGCGTGCCTCTTCTCGCGGCGGATCGATCATCGCTACAAGGCCGCAGAACAAGAAGCCCCTTTCAACATCATTGTGAGAGATGGTGTGGTTATGAGAATCGCTATCAGACAGAGCGCAGGCAAGCACGCGCCACCCGTGAGAACTCATCGACTCAGCTGCGCGATGAATTCGGGTCCTGTCGATGGGAACACGTTCCCCGTCCGGACCAAGCATATGGTCGCACCGCTGCGCCACGGATTCAACGCTGCCCTTCATGTAGATCCGAACGCCATCGTTGTGTCGGTGCAACGTTGCCATGTATTGGTTCTCACTGGAGAACGGAAGCATGTCCACCAGCGGCATGAGTTCATTCTCTACGTCGCGTGTGATGGATGCCTTAGTCGCCAAGACCACCAAGGCCGCCTCGGTGGGATCTCCTACAGCCACCCATTGCCCCTTATCCTCCTTGATCGTTGCCGTTGAACACAGAACTCCTGCTCGGATGGTTTCATGGAGCGCAACATCTCGTCCGACATGTGTTACCTGGACTTCTTCTCCGCCAGGCAAATGACGATGGATATCCCCGTGATGGTGATAGCCAGTGCCGGTAACATTGTACTCTGCATCAAGTGTTGAAACATTTACCACCGTCATCTGATTTTCTGTGAGCGTGCCAGTCTTGTCACTACAGATCACCGTTGTTGACCCAAGAGTTTCAACAGCAGGCAACCGACGAATGATGGCCCTGCGCTTGGCCATCCGGTTGACGCCGATGGCAAGAATGATGGTAACGGCAGCGGGAAGTCCTTCAGGAATGGCTCCAACGCTCAATGCAACCGCAGCCAAGAGCATCTCAACCGGTCCGCCGCCTCGGAGGATCCCTACGACGAACGTTACCACTGCGAGAGCAAGAATGGCCCAAAGGAGCATCACCGAGACCTTCTCGATCTGCTTCGTGAGCGGCGTTGCCAATTCCGTTGTCTCACTCAACAGAGAGGAGATGGTACCGAGCTCGGTACGTGTACCGGTTGCAACAACGATGCCCCGTGCACTTCCACGCGTGACGATCGTGGAGGCATAGGTCATGTTGGATCTGTCGGCGAGGACGGTACGTTCGTCGAGCAAAGACTCTGACTTCTCAACGGGAACAGATTCACCCGTGAGCGAGGCTTCAGCAACGGCGGCATCCTTCACCCAGACAAGTCGGATATCGGCTGGCACTCTGTCGCCGCTTTCGAGCGAGACAAGATCACCCGGAACCAACTCTCGCATCGCGATACGATGACGAGTACCATCACGAATGACCGTTGCAACTCCTTGCACACTGCTTGCCAGGGAAGCGAGTGAAGCGATCGCCTTCCCCTCTTGGACAAAGCCGATCACAGCGTTGAGGAGAACAACACCGAGGATCACCGATGCATCGGCAAGTCCGCCGAAGTAGATAGTCAAGCCCCCTGCGAACAACAGCACATAGACGAGCGGAGCACGGAGTTGTCGGATGAAACGCTTGAAGGGATGTTCAGCCCGAGTCTTCGGCAGTTCATTCGGTCCCTCGCGATCGAGTCGTTGCCGTGCTTCCTCATGCGAAAGTCCATCGGTTATCGAGGTTGAAAGCGCTGATGCAACATCCTCACTCGGTAACGTATGCCATAGCGGGTGTTCTTTGATCATGAATCGAGTTCCATACCGATGGCTCGCACGATGGAACCATTGGCAACGAGAGCTCGTACTGCTTCCATATCGTGATAGAGCACGCGGTCTTCAGTAGCGAACGGAACACGTTCCCGCACACAATGCACAACACTCTCCAGAGGGACGCTTGATCGCAATGGTCGCAAGAGTCCAACACCCTGCGACGCACACAACACTTCAATACTGATCACATTCTCCACGTTCTCAACGATCGTCCAAAGCTTCCGCGCAGCAATGCTGCCCATGGAGTTATGATCCTCTTGGTTTGCCGATGTGGGGATGCTGTCCACACTTGCCGGATGCGCCAGCACCTTGTTCTCGCTCACCATCGCAGCTGCTGTGTATTGAGCGATCATCATTCCGGAGTTCAGTCCGCCGTTTGGTGTAAGGAAGCGTGGCAAGCCCCCTAGAGCATGATTCACGAGTCGCTCTGTGCGACGTTCCGAGATGTTGGCAAGTTCCGACAAAGCGATGGCAAGGAAATCAAGGACAAGGGCAAGGGGCTGACCATGAAAATTCCCACCTTCGATATGGATATCGTCATCAGCAATGATGAGCGGATTATCAGTGGCGCTATTCATCTCTCGTTCGATCACCGTGGTTGCATAGGTGATGGTGTCTCGCGTGGCCCCATGGACCTGCGGCATACAGCGCAGACTATAGGCGTCCTGCACCTTTCCGTCACCTACCTTATGGGAATCACGGATCTCACTTCCCTTCAGAAGTGTGCGCAGGTTCTTGGCCGTGATGAGTTGTCCGGGATGTGGTCTCGTACGATGAAGTCTCTCATCAAAGGCATTATCCGTCCCTCGCAGTGCATCGAGAGACAGTGCACCGGCGATATCAGCACATGCAGCAAGATTGCGAGCACGGTGGATCGTCAGGGCACCATACGCACACATCATCTGCGTTCCGTTGATGAGCGCCAGTCCTTCTTTTCCCGCTAAGCGCACAGGTGTGATGCCGTGACGTTGCAGAGTATCGGCGCTCGACTCACGAACACCATCCACAACACACTCCCCTCTGCCGATCAGACAGAGTGCGAGATGGGAAAGGGGCGCCAGGTCACCACTCGAACCCACAGAGCCCTGACTTGGAATGGCGGGTACGATACCGGCGTTGACCATGGCGATCAATGCATCAAGCGTAGACTCGCGGATGCCGGAGAATCCCTTTGCAAGCGCATTGATACGGAGGATCATCATTGCCCGTACAACCACGGCAGGCAACAACTCGCCCATCCCAGCACTGTGCGAGATGATGAGATTCTCCTGCAACTTCTCTACATCCTCTAACGGAATGAAGACATTGGCGAACTCACCGAATCCGGTTGTCATTCCATATACAATGCGCGATTCCGCGATCCATCGGTCAACCGCCGCGCGAGACTCCTGCACGCGTCTGCGCGCATCGTCCGTGAGAGCCACCTGTGAAGTGAGATCATGAGCTGCACGAGCAAGGTCGTCGATCGTAAGTGATGAACCGTCGAGAAGGAGTGTCATGGATCGAACGGAGTAGTGGTGATCAAAGGGTACGCTCTGCAACGCCGAGTGCGTCGAACAGAGCATGGTAACGTTGGGAACGAAGCACATACATTCGTTCGCTTGTGGACTTCAAACGATAATCATCTGCGAGGGCGTTAAGACGCGCAGGTGTTGCTCGGTCAAGATAACCGCTTGCATGTAGTAGCACAACAATACGAGCGATGGGGTGCGAAGCGGAGTATCGTTTCTTTGTACGTGCGTTAAGCTTGCGAAGCCCATCGCGAAGAGCTGCTTGACGGTCGCCATCGTAGCAAGAGTTCACGTGTTTCGTAACAAGATCGCCGAGTCGGTCCGCTGAAGGCGGTACGGCAACGTCTGCGGATCCGTAGACCCATCGCATTGTTGCACCAGCTAACGTCAGCAGCACGTCCTTTGGAGAGTGATAGCCAGGCGTTGTCGACATCTTCTTGTATTCATCGCGAGCAAGTTTAGCGAGGTCCTTTTCCACCGGACGGAATCCGAGTCGGTAGTAGAACCAGAACGAACGCGACTTGATCCCGTCGGAGTTTCCATAGCCGATCTGGTAGGGATCAACGCAAAAGGCACGAACATTGAACGCATGATGGTAGAGTCGCAGGAGATCCGCAACGATCACAGCGGATTCACCACCACGAAACGGCGGAAAGACATTCACGCCAAAGAACGATTCGTTGTTCAACACCCATCCACCGCCGTAGGCACAGGGGACATCGTTCTTGAAGGCCATGAATCCGATGTAGCTCTGCAGCGCCATCTTCATGTCGGGTTGCATAGCATACAGAGCAATGCCCAGCCCCCTACCCATGTCGTAGTACTCAGTTTCACCAACGTGCGAAAAAGTAACAGGATCCGTCTCTCGCTGCATCGAAGCAAGAACACCACGAGCCACATCCACAAGATGTGTCTGCTGTTGAAGTGTGAGGTCAATGCGTCGAGGTTTCGATGCTAGGTGTGCAGTCAGATCAACAGAACGTTGAAGCCCGTGTGTATGGATGAAGGGGGCTCCGTGGTTCGCTCTGCCGGATGTTAGAGTTGGCGAGTTTGGGTGTGTTGACCAGAGAGTTGTGGTTGCGAACTGACCAAAGATGAACTCCTTGAGGGCCGTGCTTCCGGGAAGTCGGTCCGTCATCTCAACGATCCATCGTTTCATTTGCTGTTTGTTCCCGCCTGCACCTGTCATGTGTTCCGACCAATACGCCCACGCCGTTTTTCCGGCATGCAACATCTCTTGTTCAACGGGATCAAAGAGGTTCACGAGTGTTTGAACAAGAACCGACTCATTCACACCTTCGGTGGAAAGTTGTGTGTCTGCCGGGAATCTCTCCACCAACCACTTATTGAGCGTGAGACTGAACGGCACTCTTACCGGTGCACCGGCGATCGTGCTGTTCTCGTAGTGAAGTCGGTCTGCGCCTTTCCGTGTGGAGACGTGAAGAGCAACTCGCTGAAGTTCGATCTCTGCCAGCGTGCGAACCACATTTGAACCCGGATAGGCGACACTATACAACAATGCCTCGTGGTACAATATCACAGCAGTGACGGTACCACAAGGCATCGATGAAAGAGCGAGGAGGATCTTCTCCTGCTCGGCTATTGATTCTTGGTCGAACGACCGCTGAATGGCACGGAACGATCGGACCAGACCAGCGAACGTTGGGCGAGCCATTATTTCTTCTTCTTTGCTCCGCCGGTGCCGATGAAGTTGCTCCAATGGAATTCTGTTGGGACCTGACGTCCCTGTTTTGCCAGATCGATGAGGAACGTTGCTGTGGTATTGAGCACCCACTGGAAGTTCTCTTCTTGTACCGAAGCACGTTCTGCATCCGGAGCCGGGTTCATATAGTCGATCGCATACGGAATGCCATCACGAACGGCGAACTCGATCGTATTGAAGTCATAGCCCAGGATGTTGCAGATCTTCAAGCAGAGTTCTTCAAGTGTCTTGAGCATCTCTGGCGTCGGCGCGAAGTCGGCCTTATACCGAAGATGATGTGCATTGCGCGGCTCATACGGCATGATATGGACATGCTTTCTGCCGATACAGTAGCAACGATAATATTCTGTGAAGTCGATGCCTTCTTGAAGCGTCATCACGATGTCTGCTGTTTCACTGTATGCCGTAAAGAACTCTTCAATGGAGTCAACCTTATAAACGTGCTTCCAGCCCCCTCCATCAAACGGCTTGAGATACGATGGGAATCCAACGTAGTCAAAGATGTCCTGCCAGTTGAGCGGGAACATGAGATTGCGGAAGGAGTCGGCCGTTGTATCAGGCGGATGGTTCTTACTTGGGAGAAGGACGGTCTTCGGAACCGGGATACCGGCCTTATCGGCAACGGCATAATTGAAGAACTTGTCGTCTGCCGACCACCAAAATGGATTGTTCACAACGCGCACGCCATTGAGAGCGGCAACCTTGAGCATTGCACGGTAGAACGGAACGTCTTGGGAGATACGATCGAGGATCACATCGTATTCGAACAATGTCTCGAGCGTGATCCCACCGATCTTCACGAATTCAGCGGCAACTCCTTGGTCGCGCCGGTTGATCTCTTCTACCAAGGCCGGCGGAAACGTCTGTTCCATTCCGAACAATAGACCTACTTTTTTCATGCCGCCTCTCCCTTGATTCGTGTCATGCAATTGTGTGATGCGAAAATACTGCTCAGCAGCTCACGGGGTGGCCTTGGGCTGAACTTCAATGAGTCGGAAACCATCTTCAGGGGAGAAAACGCCGTACGTAGCCCCGTTTCCAAGCCAGTGGCCAAGATTCACGTAGGTTCCGTTGCCGTGGGTGAGGACGTTTGCGTGGTGACGGTGACCCATCACAACGAGATCGTATCCTTCATCGATCTTTGCCAGGGCAAAGTCCCGTAGACCATCGTGCGGACCATAGTCCTTTTCCGACGTGTGATCGCGGCTGCCATGGGACGTCCTAGAGGCCAGAGCAATACCCCAATCAGGGTGGATCCACCTGTAGAGCCACTGTGCGAAGCGGTTTCGGAGCACCGATCGAAGGACCAGATATCCTGTATCCTGGTGTGCCTTGCCGTCTCCATGACTGATATAGACCCGCGTTCCGTTGATCGTTGCCGAAACATCGCCCAGATCCACTTCAATCCCAAGCTCTTCTCGGAAATACGTGTGGTGACCGAAATCGTGATTCCCGATCAAGTAGGAGACGGGCAAGCCCCCTGCCCTCAGCTCTTGAAGGGCTGCAAGGGTCCGAACATGCCAGCGGGGAATGACCGTATTGTAGTCGAACCAGAGGTCGAAAAGATCGCCCACTATGAACAGATGGGCCGAAGTTTCGGCGCAGGATCTCAGGATGGGCAGGAGCAGGTCCTCTCGCGTTCTATCCCGGTCTCGGCTCCCATAACCGAGGTGGACATCGGAAATGAACGTCACCACCTTACCCGGGGGGACGTCCACACGGAGCGAGCGAAGGGAGACCACAGGTTCAAACATGACGATAAGATAACGCCGGGAAGCGGCCTGACGGCTATCTTTGCCCCTCACGTCGGGTACACTACATGTCCGTAACTCCAACCACACGAAAACGCGTAACAACGCGCCGCCTCATTGACATGAAGGCAGCGGGGAAAGCCATTGCCTGCCTAACGGCATATGATGCGATCACCGCAGGTATTCTTGACAGTGCTGGAGTGGATGTTCTTCTCGTTGGAGATTCTGTTGGGAACGTGATCCAAGGTCACGACACAACGATCCCCGTTACGCTCGAACACATGATCTATCACACGCAGGCTGTGGTCCGCGTTGTAGAACATGCACTTGTGGTTACCGATATGCCCTTCATGAGCTATCAAGTCTCTCCGCAGGAAGCGTTCCGAAATGCCGGACGGTTGATGAAGGAGGCCGGTAGTGGTGCAGTGAAGCTTGAAGGGGGCCAGCGGGTCCTTGAAGCCGTCCGTTTGATGACGGAGAACGGCATCCCTGTCATGGGTCACCTTGGTCTTACCCCGCAAAGCATCCATCAGTTCGGCTCGTATAAGGAGCGTGGTGCTACACCCGAAGAAGCAGAGCAGATCCTTCGCGATGCTGTTGCGCTAGAACAAGCAGGAGCATTTGCCATCGTCCTCGAGAAGGTGCCTACGGCACTTGCCGCTGAGGTAACGAAGATCACTACGGTGCCAACGATCGGCATCGGAGCGGGACCGCACTGTGATGGGCAAATTCTCGTCTGGACAGATATGATGGGAATGTCCACAGAATTCAGACCTCGATTTGTTCGGCGGTATGCCGAACTCCACGAAGTGATGACATCGGCGGTACAACGGTACGTGACGGACGTACGAGGTCATGACTTCCCTGGTCCGGAGGAGAGCTACTGATGCACGCCGGGTACATGGCTACATCGGCCTTTCTCTGTGTTCTTGCATTCTCGGGATGCAATGGAGCTACTGTAACTCAACCGCAAGATGTGGTGTTTCCTGATTCCAACGTGCGCTTCAGAGGACAGGTACTACCCTTCCTCACAGTAACATGCGCCAATGGTGGGTGTCATAACGACATCTCTGCTGCAGGGGGCATCCGTCTCACGTCATATTCAGCATTGATCTCAGACAGACCAAATCTCATTGTCCCCGGACGTCCTGAGGAAAGCACAGTGATCCAGGTTCTCGAAGGCAAGCTTGGCCATCCGGTTGGCGAACTCCCACAGCGCGTTTCTTCTGCTCAGGTGCAAGGAATGCGTCAGTGGGTAAAAGAAGGCGCCCTCAATAACTAGCATACGAAACATCTTTTGGAGACTGACAACATGACCTTTCCACGCTTGACCGCACTGGCACTCGCTGGCATCATCGCACTGTCCGGCTGTTCATACAAGGCAAAACCGGTACCTATCGAAGGGCTGGAACTCGTCAAGGATGAGATCCGACTCTTCGAAATGAAGGTTCCAACGAACTGGTTCAAGCAGACACGGAAGGGAGATCTTATCGTCTCCACTACTACGCCAACCATCGGCAACCGATTCATGAAGTTCGGCAAGGGCGAAGGTGGCGGCAAGATCGAACTCCGCGTGATCCCGATCGACAGCACCAATCCGTCGATCGACACGATTATCAAGCGCTCCAAGCTCGAATTCGAGGATGATCTCGATCGGTACACGATCTCTCAAGCAACACTTGGCGGTAAGCCGGCAAAGAAGCTTTCCGTAAAATTCGATCAAGCAGACGGAGAGTTCCAGCTCGAATCCTTTTTCGCTGAGAACGACTCGTTGGTGACCATCGTAACGGTAGCAGCGTTCGGTAAGACCTTCGAAGACTATCAGAAGGAATTCACAGAGATCCTTGCATCGGTGAAGCTGGCGCAACGCCCTGCGGTGGTTGCGAAGACCGAAACATCAACGCCTACAGGTCCGGAGCCGCCGTCCGATACTCTTCGCTCCTACAATGCGCCAGACTTCTCGATCGAGATTCCACAGAACTTTGAAGGCAAGAAGGGTCAGTCTTCCGGCCTGTCCTCTATGAGCTTCCTCGGATCGCGCTTTGACTGTACGATCCAAGTGGACGTCTTCGATGCGAGCAAGCAGAACGATCTGAACAAGATCATTGAGCAGAACAAGGCTCGTTATCAAGGGGCTGGCCAGGTAGCCGCAACGATCAATGGTCAAAAAGCCTACTACTTCAACTACAATCCTGCCGCCAATGTGGCTGCTCGCGCCTACTTCACCGTCAAGGGCAACAAGATGTTCCGCATCACCCTTAACTGGTACAAGCCAGAGCAAGCCGTCTACCTTCCGCTCTTCGAGCGTTGCGTAACAACCGTGAAACTGAAGTAGACCACACTGCGACCTGCCTTCATCTTCTGTACCACCTGTCTCTGCATCGTTCTTGCAGCATGCAGTACAGATCCGGCTCCTGCTCCGCCAACGGATACAGGCAATGACGTGTATGGTCTGGCAGACTATACGCTTGAGAAGAGGCTGGGCTGTTCTGTAACTCTACGCTTCACAACCCGCGATATCTCATCTTCCGGAGATACGGTTGTGACGGTGGGATCGGACTATCGATACACCGTGGTGGACACGGCATTTCTGCTTCGTGATTCCCTGCGGTGTATCGCCGTGAAACGGGAGACGATCACCAATGGTGAGGTGCGTCTTACCGACACCACATATCAATGGGTTGGTCCTCGGGACCTGATCATGTACGAACGTTTGGCCGACACGATCGGCAGAAGGCGTCTTGCAGAGCCCCTTTCACCCGGAACTCGACTTATCCTTCGGGAGAACCTTGGATCGGTGGAGAGCAACACCTACGTGATTCAGACGATGAAGGCCGATGTTGTAACAACTACCGGCACCTTGCGGTCATGTGCTCATGTCCGTATGGCATCGTCAACCGATGCACCGGAAGGAACAACATCGTTCTCTGACGAAGTATGGTTAGCGCCGAACCTTGGAGTGGTGAAGCAATTGCAAACGCGAACGTTCAAGGCAACGGATTCAACGTCGGCCCCGACAACGATCCTTGAGTTCATCCTTATCGCACGATCCTGAATACCTGCATGATGAGATCGCTTCTTTTTGTCTTCCTCCTCGTTCTCGCAACAGGGTCTGCATGTGCCATACCACAGTTCTCCGCTCTTACCGGGAATCGGTGCTCAAACTGTCACGTAGCACCCAGTGGTGGCGGACTCCGCAATGAGCTCGGTTGGTATAGCTGGTACGATGTGTGTATCGTACCAAATGATCTTGGCGCTATCAAGTGGATGACGTCTGGCGATTCACCGAATCAGTTCTTTGGCGGGCTTCTCACACTCGGCATGGACCTTCGTCTTCAGACGGCGCGGGCTTTCACGGAAGGTGCTGAACGAAAGTACTTTCCAATGCAAGCAGCCCTCTATGCTGCTCTCACTCCGGTCAAAGCTGTTACGATCGAAGGGTCGTTCAACCTTGCAGCACTCAGACAGGGTCCGAACACCGATACGCGGATCGTCTATCCCGGACAGCGCATTGGAGCATATTCCGTTCTCTTCCAGCCCGACATAACGTGGCCAACATTTCGTGTTGGTTTGATGCGTCCGTCCATTGGTTCTCGATACGATGATCACACGATGGCTTCATACAGCTACTCTACCGCAACAACACGTCAGACCTATCTCGCGCCGGACTGGTCCGAGTATGGGGCTGAAATAACGTACGAAGGGATGCGCTGGCTCACACTCCAAGCCGGCGTTTTCGGATCTGAAGGTCTTTCGCAAATGCAGCTCAGCAATGGTGTTCAAGGGGGCTCTGCGATCACCGGAAATTCTCCCACGGTGTCAGCACGTGCCGTGTATTGGGATCGTTTCGCCGATGACCTCATCAACACCTCCGTTGGCGCATCCGTTCTTGTGAACAATGACTTCAGCATGGTGAGCACGTTTGCAAGTGTGGGTTGGAGTGATCATGCTTCGTTGATGATGGACTATACGATCACCAACAAATCAAACGTGATCACCTCTCGCAATTTCATGGCCGAGTTGATGTATCAGGTTCTTTCTGCAGCATCAGTCTACGTGCGCTACGAGAGGTACTTTACCGATCAAACACAAGCACCCGGAACTGTGAACGCAAATGCCGTGGTACTTGGCTCGCAGCTCTTTGTGCTGCCCTATGTTGAGCTACGTCCGGAATACCGGATCTGGGACACCTACAAAGAAGGCGCAAGCACGCGCTGGGCTGTTCAACTACACATCTTCTTCTAACGGGGGGTCTATGCTCTGGCGCACACTCATCATCGCTGGTATTCTTGCCATTCTCATCGGCGGAGCTGTTTGGATCAACGATGGGATGCACATCTATTCCAAGGACAAGGAAGAAGTGGTGACCATCATCAAGGACGAACTCTTTGGTACAACTCGCAGAGAAGTGACCTATGTACCGGCCTTCAAGTTCGGTTTGCTTCCGCTCGACAGTACGGTAGCTGCCACACCGGTCAGCTACGGATTTGTGCTGGGAACCTCCGTGGTCCTTATCGCATTCTCGTGGTGGAAACTTCGCCGCAAGGCATCATAAAGGATCGGATCAATGGACCAACAGTCATCACGGCGGTTCTTCCTCCATAAGGCAGCTGCTTCTATCGGGCTGGCCCTTACGGCCCCTGCCATTGCCGCCCTCGTGGCCGGATGTGAGTCTGACGAAACAACACCTACTCCTCCTGTGGGTACAACGTATACCGTAGACATCACCACGATACCTGAACTCAGCGCAGTTGGTGGTATTACCCTTACCTTTGTGGGCGACCTCAACGGTGGCAGCCCTGTCTTCATCTCGCGAATCGCTCAGAACACCTTTGTTGTGTTCAGTTCGATCTGTACACACGCATCATGCGAAGTCGATCCCCCTGCAGCGTCAGGGAGTAACATCGTCTGCAGTTGTCACAAAGCAGAATATTCGTCGAGTGATGGTTCTGTGTTGAAGCAACCAACAACGGGCAGTGCAACCAACCTGCCAAGGTTTGCCAATACCTTCGACCCAGCAACTTCCATTCTCACTATCACGGCCTGATCGTGCCCATCCCTTCGTCATTGCACGATGCTGTTCGCCAAAGTTTTGATGATGTTGTCATCTCCGGCAGACATCTCTCAACTGCTATCGAGAATCTGTTTCGCACCGTTCACCCAGCTCCCGGACTGGCAACAACCCTTCGGTCGACGCTTTTTCAAGCCATCCGCTACAACAATGTAGAGGCGGCGCTCGCCGGGTCGCTCGATACCATCCTCGACCCAGATCTTGCAGACATCCCTCCATTTCTGCGTGAGCTCGTTGCCAAGACCTATGGCAAGGACAAGAACAAGGTACTCTCGTCATTCCTCACAGATGCACCAACCTTTGTTCGTGTGAACACCATCAAGGTGTCGGTGGATGAATGTCTGCGTGCCCTTCGCCCCTTTCAAGCTGTTCGTGTAGAGGGTTATGCCCTGCGGATCGATCGTCCATTTGCGTTGTTCTCTTCAGAGGCATTTGAAGACGGCTGGTTTGAACAGGTGGCTGTTACGTCGCAGCGGGCTGCCCATGAGCTCAAGGCACGTCCGGGACAGCGCATCATCGACGCCTGTGCAGGAGCCGGAGGAAAGACGTTGCTCTTTGCTGCTTCGATGCAGAATAAGGGGCGGATCATCGCGCTCGATACACATGCGGGCAAACTCCAGGCGCTACGTCAGCGTATGGCACGTGCCGGAGCCGACATCATAGACCCGCGCGTGATCACAACCACAAAGGTTGTGAAGCGATTGAATGATACAGCCGATGGAGTGTTCATCGATGTGCCGTGCACAGGCACCGGCGTGGTTCGTCGCAATCCCGACATCCTCCGCAATCTCACAGAGAAGACGTATCAAGAACTGTTGGTGATCCAGGCCGACATCCTACGTCGGAATGCACGTCTAGCAAAGCCCGGTGGGACAGTTGTCTACGCAACCTGTTCCGTACTTCCTTCCGAAGGCAAGGAGCAGATCAAGAACTTCCTCGCATCTGAGGACGGAGAACAGTTCAAACTTGCCTACACGTGGCAGACGTTGCCCGGTGATAACGGTGGCGACGGATTCTACGTTGCGAGACTTACGAGATCAAGTGCCGCATAAGCTTGCGTTTTGCAACAGGAAGGATGGTCTCATCGAACGGGAAGTCGAGATCTGAATCCATCAAGAACGTTGCCGGATTTGGCATGTCTTGATGTTGCTCAACCAGAGCCAGCTTAAGATCTTCCGGTGTTTCCAAGATCGATGCCGGCACATGAGCTTCGATCTCGATCGTCTTCATTGCACGGTACTGCTCAGACTCAGCGGAGAAGAGTGAGAGTTCATACTTCAGAACATGAATGAGATTCTCTCGATGATCCGGAACGAACACATACCCCTCGTCGCGATAGAGTGGCATGATCCCCACCGGATCCAATGACAGACTCTGATGAACAAACTCGAACATCGCCACACCTTCGTCGGTAAGCTCTTTTACGAACGGCACAGCCCAATTCAGTAGCTCGAACGTACGAGCAATAGACTCTTCATCGGCAGGAGTTGCATTGAACATCAACTGTCGCTTCTCGAGGTCAACGCCCGTAAGCGTTTGCGGAAGAGATGTGCGATACGTCTCGCGATTCTGCTGAATGGTTTCGAGGACAGACGACAATTCGATGAGATCGCCGAGCGCCGGATACAACGTATTCTGTCTGAAGTCTCTCCGAAGGCCAGAGAGCGCTGCAAGGATCCTGTATTGTGCGGCTTCAACGTCAGCCACTCCTTGCGTGAACATATCGAGCGTGAGCGTTCCCATTGTTGACTCCTCGGGTATACTGTCACTCTTGTTGCTGCTCTACTATCATAACAAATCTCAACGCATTTTTGTTACAGACTATGTCCACACCAACCTCTATCGTTGTCTTTGATGGTGTCTGCAATCTCTGCAACACCACCGTTGATTTTTTGATCCGTCACGATCACCAGCGAACACTGCGCTTCGGCTCGTTTCAATCCGACCACATCGCATCGTTGTTGCGTTCTCATAACATCACCGAGACACCAACAACCGTCTACGTTATCACTCCCGACAACACCGTCCTCACACAAAGCACAGCGATCATCTACCTCGGTCATCAACTCGGCGGCATCTGGAAGCTGATGAGCATCGTTGCCAGGATCATCCCTCGCCCCCTTCGTGATGTTGTGTATCAGTGGATCTCCAACAACCGCTATCGTTGGTTCGGCAAGAAAGCTTCTTGCCGTCTCCCCTCCCCAGAAGAAATCTCGTTGTTTGTCTAGTTACTGGCTACTAGTTAGTGGTTACTTGTTACTGGTAACTAGTAACTCGTAACTAGTAACTGTTTTTTGCTTAGATTTACGGTTCTCCCATTGAACCCATCCGCTCTCCGAGGTCAGAATGAGTACATACATCGTCAATCCAGTGAAGGTCCGCATGGACGAATCGGCCAAGGGGTCGATCTATAAGTCTATTGTGGCCATGGGGTTGCGTTCACGTCAGATCAACGATCAGATCAAGACGCAGATCTCTGAGCGTCTTGCAGACGTTATCGTGGACACCGATGAGTCGGAAGGTCCAAATGCCGATCAAATCGCCATCAGCAAAGAATTCGACCTTCTTCCGAAGCCGACATTTCTGGCGATGAAGGAAATGACCAGCGGTCAGATCCACCTTCGGACGGACAATTCGTCCAACCCGGAGTAATCCCTCATTGAAAGATCTCGAGAGCCATCCGGCATTGCCGTGATGGCTCTTTTCGTCTCTACTCTTCGCAATGAACATCATTCTCGGCATAACAGGCAGTGTATCGGCGTATAAGACGCCGTGGCTCGTGCGCGACCTTATCCGCGCAGGACACACTGTGCGCGTGGTGATGACGCCGTCTGCTGCCCAGTTCGTTGCGCCTCTTGCCCTCGAAGCGGTCTCCCAACATCCTGTGATCATGGATCCGTATGATCCTTCGATCCAGGAAGGGGGCTCCTGGCACGTCCATCTCGCTCGATGGGCTGATGTGATCGTGATAGCCCCTTGCTCTGCTACTACACTTGCACGCCTTGCCACGGGGCTCTGCGATACGGCCCTGATGACCGTTGTGGCGTCACGTCCGGCCGAAACGCCATTGGTCGTAGCGCCCGCCATGGACACCGACATGTGGCTCCAACCATCCGTGCAACGCAACATTGCGCAGCTCCGCACCGACGGCGTTACCATCATCGATCCGGAATCCGGCGAGCTGGCCTCGGGATTGGTTGGGGCTGGGCGGTTGGCGGAATTGGGGGTTATTGTTGGTATTGTGGGTTCATCGGTAGGGGCACGGCATGCCGTACCCCTACCGTCGAACACCGCTGTGCCCCTCGACTCCGCTCGGGGTGACGCACCTTCCGCTCGGGGTGACGCACCTTCCGCTCGGGGTGACGGGTTACGCGGTAAACGGGTGGTGATCACGGCGGGGCCGACGCATGAGCGGATCGATGCGGTGCGGGCGATCGTGAATCACTCAACGGGAACAATGGGGTTTGCCCTGGCTGCTGCTGCGCAAGAGCGCGGAGCACTGGTAACACTGATTGCGGGGCCGGTGGCGTTGCCAACACCACGTGGTGTGGAGCGCGTTGATGTGACCACTGCCGCGGAGATGCACGCTGCTGTTGAGCGGGCGATCGACGCCGATGTCTTCATCATGGCTGCGGCTGTGGCGGATTTCACGCCGGCGCATCCGGTGGACGGCAAGATCAAGAAGCAAGTGACAACAGGTAATGGACTGACGTTAACGTTGGTTCCTACGGTTGACATCCTGGCAACGGTTGGTGCGCAGAAACAGGCGCATCAGACGGTTGTTGGATTCGCACTCGAACACACAAATGTGGTGGACTATGCCACACAGAAACTTTCAACGAAGAATGCCGATGTGATCGTGGCGAACAGAGCCGGCGTTGCCGATAGCGGTTTCGGCGTTGGCAGCAATACGATCACCATTATCACTCCTACTCAGCCCCCTACAGAATACCCTCCTATGTCGAAACGAGCCTGCGCCGAAGTGATCCTTGATGCCGTGGAGAAGTTGTGATAACCCTTACCAATGTTACCGTCGACTTCGGAACACGGATCCTCTTTAAGAACGTCAACTTTCTGATTCAGAATGGCGACCGCATCGGCCTTGTTGGTCGTAATGGTGCCGGGAAGTCTACACTCCTTGGCATCATCGCCGGCGAAACAACACCGACCGGTGGCGACGTGTCCAAACAGAACGGCATGCGCCTTGGTTTGCTGTCGCAGGATCTCACGCTCGACCTCTCCAAGACCCTCCGCGAAACGGCCATGGCGGCGTTCGAAGAGGTGCTTCGTCTGCATGCCGAGATCGAAGAGATCCAGCATCAACTGGAGACACGCACGGACTATGAAACCGATGCCTACATGGATCTTGTGCAACGGTTGACCGATGCCAATGACATGTATGCACGTCGCGGCGGTCTTACCATGCACGCCGACATCGAGCGCGTTCTCACCGGTCTGGGATTTGAAGCTGCCGATCTCGATAAGGGGCTCACTGCCTTTTCGGGTGGTTGGCAGATGCGGGCTGAACTGGGAAGGCTCTTGCTGTTGCACCCTGACTGTTTGCTGCTTGATGAGCCGACGAACCACTTGGACATCGACTCCGTGCGCTGGCTCGAAGACTTCCTCAGTGTCTATGACGGCGCTGTGGTTCTGATCTCGCACGATAGAACGTTCCTAGACAACATCACCAACAGAACCATCGAGATCACCAAGACCAAGGTCTATGACATCCCGGCATCGTATTCGGATTACGAAGAGATCCGTGCTGAGCGCATGGAGCAACAACGTGCGTTAGCAGACCGGCAGACCAAGGAACGCGATCGTATGCAGAAGTGGATCGACCGGTTCAAGTACAAGGCATCTCTTGCATCACGCGCGCAGAGTCGGATCAAGGCCTTGCAACGCATGGAAGTGATCGAAGTTGATGATGACGACACATCGTCCATCCACTTCTCCTTCCCTCCCGCACCACGTTCTGGTCGGGCCGTTGTTGAGTGCACCGGCATCGTAAAGAGTTACGGCGAGAAGAAGGTTCTGCGTGGTGTGGACTTCACACTTGAGCGCGGAGAAAAGATCGCCTTCATCGGAAAGAACGGCGAAGGCAAAACAACACTCGCAAAGATCATTGCCGGTGTAGAGCCCCCTACCGCAGGAGAAGTGCAGTTAGGTCACGCAGTGGCTGTTGGATACTACGCGCAGCAACAAGCCGACATGATGGGCGGACACAACACCATCTACGAAGTGATGCAAGAGGCAGCTCCACCATCGATGCGTCCGCGCATTCGGTCGCTCCTGGGTGCGTTCTTGTTCCGTGGTGATGACATCAACAAACGTGTTGGCGTGTTGAGCGGTGGCGAGAAATCACGTCTGGCGCTTGCCCGACTTCTCCTCCAACCATACAACCTCCTCATTCTTGACGAGCCAACGAACCACTTGGACATGCTTTCGAAGGAAGTGCTGAAGGAAGCACTCATGTCGTATGACGGGGCGATGATCGTTGTATCGCACGACCGCGACTTCCTTGACGGACTCACGGAAAAGATCATTGCCTTTCGTGTTGGTACGCTCAAGGAATATGAGGGCGACGTAGACACCTACCTCAAGCTGCTTGGCGATCCGCATGTGGCCGATGCACCTGCACCGCATGAGATCCCGCTGCATCACGTTGTTGCACCGGAGAAGACGTCGGCACAGTTGCGAGAAGAGCAGAAGGCACGCGATAAAGAAAAGCGCAAGGCAGAACGTCGCGTAACCGAGATCGAAAACCAGATCGCCGTTCAAGAGAAGACCATCGCCGAGGCCGAGACCAAGCTTGCAGATCCGGACCTCTACAAGGATCCCGTCAAGCAACACAAGACCACAACCACCTACGACACTGCGAAGCGCGTCCTCGCGTCATTGATGGAGGAGTGGGCAACACTCATGGAAACCATCTCGCAACCAACAGAAGATTGAGTCATGAAGCACATCCTCGTTCTCCTCGCCTTCGTCACGGCCATCAGCATCACCAACGCACAAGTGGACACCCGACGGACCGTTTCCGTAGAAGGTGAAGCAGAGATCTTCCTTACGCCCGATCGTGCAACCGTGAGTATTGGCGTGGAGACAGAAGGCAAGGACGTTGTCACCATCAAGAAGGACAATGACCGTCGCGTCCGCGCCATCTTCGACGCCATCAAGAAGATCGGCATCGATCAACGGGACATCATGACCAGCGACCTTCAGATCCAGCCTCAGTACAATTGGAAGCAGGACGGACGTCGCGAGTTGATCAAGTATCAGATGCGCAACGTTGTGATGATCACCGTTCGTGATCTTTCAAAGCTCGAAGACGTGATCAATGCCAGTGTTGCCGAGGGTAGCAACCTTCTCGACAACGTGAGCTTCTCTGTTACCAACAGCAAGCCTATCGCCGACACGCTCCGTGTTCAAGCTGCGAAGGGTGCTAAGATTCGGGCGGAGGCGCTAGCAAACGCGATGGGCGCTCGGGTGGTGAGGGTCCTTACGATCAGTGAGCATGGCGGCTATCAGCCCCCTACCCCCATGTACAAGGCAATGCGGAGTATGGCAGCCGAAGCCGATATGGGCACACCCGTCAGCGCAGGTCAACTCTCCATGCGCATCACTATAAACGCAATCTTTGAGATCGAATGATCAACGATAAGAAGATCGTTGTTGTTCTCCCGGCGTATAATGCCGCCAAGACACTGGAGATCACCTATCGCGAGATCCCGTTCGACATCGTGGATGATGTTGTGCTTGTGGACGATCATTCTCGTGACGACACATCAGAAGTTGCTAGGGGGCTTGGCATCACCCACGTGATCCGTCACGACAACAACCGTGGTTACGGCGGCAATCAGAAGACCTGTTACAGCACTGCTCTTGCTCTTGGTGCAGACATCGTGATCATGTTGCATCCCGACTATCAATACACACCCAAGCTCATCCCCGTGATGAGTTGGATGATCGCCAACGATGTATATCCCGTTGTGTTAGGTAGTAGGATCCTTGGCAACGGCGCTCGCAAGGGCGGCATGCCCTTGTACAAGTACATCGCCAACCGCGGACTCACACTCATTCAGAACATGTTGGTGGGTCAGAAGCTCAGTGAGTACCACACAGGGTATCGTGCTTTTTCGAGGACCGTGTTAGAGTCGATCAACATCGAAGCAAACTCCGACGACTTCGTCTTCGACAACCAGATGTTGTCGCAGATCATCATGCAGGACTTCCCCATCGGCGAAGTAACCTGTCCAACCAAATACTTCGACGACGCCTCCTCCATCAACTTCCGTCGCAGCACCATCTACGGTTTCGGCGTGTTATGGACCAGCGTGCAGCATAGACTGCACAAGATGGGGATCGTGAAGAATGGGCGGTATGGATCTACATCCGCATCAGCTCGCGACTGAGTTCCACGAATCCTATCACCTCAACGCCATTGCCCATAGCATACGCGTCCGTTCCTGAGTGGACGATGATGGAACGATCTGGCTTGAGATCATCTAACGACTGATAGAATCCGCGTGACGGCTTTGCTGTTACTGAGCGTTTGATTTCAAGGGCCCATCGACGACCTCCGGGCAACTCAAGTACGAGATCTACTTCAGCACCGGCAGATGTACGATAGAATCCAGCCACTGTCCTCTCAGGTGCGACCGATAGAAGCGACTCGATCACGAAGCCTTCCCAGCTAGCCCCTACTACAGGATGGCCCATCAGATCATCACGTTCGCCGATATTCAAAAGCGCATGCAAGAGTCCGGAATCTCGAATGTAGACCTTTGGAGTGCGGACCAGTCTTTTGCCAATGCTCAATGTGTACGGTTGAAGTCGACGTACAAGAAGCAAGTCTACAAGCAGATCAACGTACCGCTGCACGGTTGGGGAGCTCACTTCGAGACTGCGTGCGATGATTGACGCATTCAACATTGTTGAATGTCCGTGCGCAAGCATACTCCATAGTCGTCGCATCGTTTCGGCCGGTACTCGAGGAGCGAACATTGCCACATCACGTTCGAGGAACGTGCGGATGAGGTCTGTTCGCCACGCTAGACTTTCCTTATTCGTACGAGCAAGAAAACTATCGGGGAATCCTCCCCGGAGCCAGAGCTTATCCAATGGCTCTGAAATCACCTCGAGCGGTCCCAGCGTTGTCATCTCGACGTATGCTATACGTCCGGCCAGACTCTCACTGCACTGTTGCAGCAGATCCACCGAAGCCGACCCAAGCAGAAGAAATCGCCCCTTACCGAATCCTTCCCTGCGTCCCTCGTCAATGATGCCACGCAACTGTGCAAAGAGTTCAGGCACTCTGTGAACCTCATCGAGAATCACAAGCCTGTTTGCATTCGGTATCAGGAAGTCGCGAGGGTCGCTCAGCTTGGCACGGTCTGCGCTGTTTTCGAGGTCCAGATAGATCGCCTCGTGTTGCCGTCCAACAGCTAACGCCAAGGTTGTTTTGCCCACCTGGCGCGGTCCAACCAAGGCAACCGCGGCTTGACGAGCAAGGGCTTCTTCAACCGTTCGATGTACAATGCGATCAATTATCCTAGCAAATTTAACACATGATATTTGATTTACAAGGATACTTGCACGAGGTTCTGCAATTCAACAGTGGCCCAGAACAAGCTAATCAGCTATTGAGGGTGGTGGAAGAGTGTGTAGTACATACGGTATGACGGTATGACGGTATGACGCAAATCAGATCTTCGATAGGCTCTAAAAGACTATGGCGTCACTGACACGAGCCACACCTTGCCTAGGCCCCGAACACAGTAAACGCCCGTATGGGGAACAACGAAGCCATGCACCTCGTTGCCAAGAAGATCATACACCGTCACCTCTGCGCCAAGCCCGTCTCGCCAGTTTGCATACGCTTCCTGAGTGAAGGCGAGACGCTCCGCCAAGTCGGCCTTTTCACTGTTTGGCAATTGATCCTCAACTGACACCACGGGGATGGGTTCGGTGTACTTGTAGATGATGCTCTCTGCCGACTCATAAGGGGCTCCACTGTCTCGTACTTCGGCAGTGAAATAGAAGGACCCGTTCCACCAGCCGACGCCTAGGCCGGAGCGGTGGATATAGGGACGATGTATGGTGTCAAGCACGGCAATACCATTGCCATGTGTATAGCGAACAACGATCTGGCTGGTATACTCTTCATCATCAGCAGGGTTGCTTGAATATGGGCTTACGCTTAAGTACCCCCATCGGCCTGCACACCCACCCAAAGGAGAGTCTTTCGACTCCGCATACTGTGTAACGGTGTGATCTCTAGTTGTCATAGATAAAGCCCACCGGCGAGATTTTTGGTCTATCCATACAACCGAGTCGTTGATTACGGAAACATTATTAAAGTACACTTTGGTTGAAGCACGGTCATAAGCCGAGTCGACGGCGATTGAGGAATTTGTTCCAAAGGGGATATACCGTGGCGCCTCAACTTCAGGGAATAGATAGATATCCCCCTTGAGTGAGAACATTTCTAGGTGGATAGCATCTCCGTAAGGGATTGGTTTATGAATGCTATCAGTTTGATTTAGCAGGAAGGTGATGCCTTCATTCACATCGTAAATGCTCAGTGAGCCGTCGATGCAATTGATATTTGTTGCCAAACGCTTTCTACCTGCAACAACATAGCTTTTCTCACTATGGCCCTGCAGTGCTGTAGCAATAAATACGGTATCGTGCACGGTATAGAGCGCGGAAAATACAGTGTCTCTCCAAACAACAGCCTGGGAACAAAGTCGATCCCCAAGTGGCACAGTATCAATTCCTCTATCAGTAATTGCAATCACTGTTGAAAGAAAGAGCAATCCAGATCCCGGCGCAACTGTGCGTACTGTAAGTGCAATCGCTACTCCATGCTGAGTTGCACGTACTGTCGAAGCGTCAACGTATCCCCATATGCCTTTATATCGCATCACTTCTGCCAGATTCCCGCTCTGAGCTTTGAGTTGAAACGCGCAGAGGCATGCAAGGAAGAGTCCGAAGCCAGACGTTCGTAGCAAATACACTGGCACTGCAATCACAAACGGTTTCATGAATACCTCCTTAACCGGATACTATTTGGACAAGACCCACTCCAAACACGATTGGGGTATCAGCATTCTTTACTTTGAAAGCTATTCGATCTATAGACAGCGTCTTGGATTCGCTCACAAAACATGAGTCTAATGCCCACGAGAGCGGCACGAGCAATTGTTTCACCATTGCCGTTTTACCCTGTACACGAATCATATTATCGCTGGACAAAGTATACTGAGTGACTTCATATCCTGCAGAGTTCAGATTCCTGTCCAATATTGGGATCATAGCAACTCGGCCGTCACTTAGATGAATGCTGATTGTAAACCTTTCAACGGATTCGGTCACTTCACCTTGTAATCCCAATGCCATGTAATTAAAAGCAATTGCCTCTTTGATTTGAAACTTCAAACCAGATCCTATCTCGTAAGACATTTCGATATCTCGCCCAGATACAAACAGAAGTTTCTGATAGAAGGGAATCACCGTTTCCGCTTCGACCCACATATTGGCTTTTTCAATCTTATAGCCTGAAACGGTGCGGCCATCAACAACGATTCGCCTCTTTACCAAGTGCCCAAGATATCTGGTTTCACTACCGTCTGATGTAAGCGAATTCATGCTGCTACTAGATCGCCCTTTGAAATACAGAGCGTATGCTTCTTCCAAGTGCTCGGCAGCGTTATACTTTCTAACGTCTGGTGGAATATGAACACCTGGCACTAGCATTTGCAGATAGTTCGATTGTTTGGATAGGCAGGCGAGGGTGAAATACGTAACGTAAGAGAGCAAGAGCGATTCATGCCTTTGCGGATACAAAGGCTGCGAGCCTGAAAGGTTGTCACCATCTAGAACGAGTTTCGTTTCAAGATCTTCATTCGATGTTTGCCATTGTGTGAAGTCATCCATGGAATTGATCCAACGATAATGTGTTGCGCCTTTTACAAACAGCAGATATGACCTTGTACTTTGGCTCATTTCCCATGCAGTGATAGGCGAAAACGGCGATTCACTTACCTTGCCCGTTTTGATGTCTCTATCATCTGTGCATTCCAACAATTTGAATGGAATCTGGTCATCTAGACCACCTGCAATTACGAGAGATGGCGATCTATTCATTATCAACGCATCTCCAGGCAGAGCTGGGGCAAGCAAAATTCCACCAGCAATCTTTTGGGCTGTTTTTGCTCGAGCATCGCTTTCGGGTTTGTCTTTAGTTGCCAACGCATACCGTACCGCATCCCCTCCATTACTGTGACCAAACAACACATATTGGAACGATCCGACATTAGGGAAAGTCTTCGTAAGGTTAGCGTCAATTTCAGGCAAGACATCATAAAGGAAATAGGGATTTCTATCAGTAGACACATTTGGGACAACTACGATGTATCCTAGTAGCACCAATTGTTCGATTATCTTCAGGTAATGGTTGTAGAATCGAGAATCATCTGCAGTCCATCTTGACCCACGCGCCATTGAAATTACTATGACTCCGGCATCTCCATTCGGCTCAAGCCGCAGCTTGTCGAGAGATCCTTCTGAAGTTGCTTCGACAGAGAAGAATGCAATGAAGTTATGACTCTCTATAACGTCTATCGGATCTTGTTCAATCTTCACAACGCACGGTGGGTAGTCAAGAACTCTATTGACAGATGCAGCAGGCCGCCTATAATTCAACTCCAATATTCCAGAGTCCAACGGGCCTACCATTTTTATCTCACGCTTCCTCAAATCTCTGTACAATCCTAAGCACGTTGTAGTCAGGGACTCCCCGTAACCAGATAGCACCAAATCACGCTCGGGATCCCATCCAATGATTTCGTTGTTATGTGCGAAGGCTGCACAAATGATCCAATCACCCACATCAAGGTCGAATGGTGTTAGCACTGAGTTAGGCGGAACTCCAGTCAGTTGAATGGCTGGAGTTTGACGATTGATGTCTTGGCGTGCTATGATTCTGCGTCTTAGCAGCTTGCTTTCGTAGTCTGCACTCACAACAAACAACCGCATCGCCCCATGCACATCGATTTTCGCTTTGATTGTGGCTGTTACATCGATTGCCAGCTTCTCAAGTTGTACAGGAGGATTATCCTGGCCTTCAACCACTTTTGGAAACTCAACAGCTTTGATTTCCTTAGGCCAAACTACATTCGAGTATCTCACATACGGACACTCATCACTGAGTAGACCTACAGCAATCTCTCTCGTCAACTTCTTTACAGTTGGGACTGGATACTGCACCACCTCACTATCCCAGTCGCCGAATCGCAGCCCACGTCCGCCAAAGTTCTCATTCTTTATGTCTGCATTCCAGGTAACCACTGCATGCAGAACTGGCAGGCGCGGAGAGGTGTCGCTGCACTTCTTCATCAAGTCAAGGTCGTCGTCACTGAGTGGCAACGAGACGGAGTAGCGCAGACTACCGGCGTCGTATTGAAAAACCGGGTTTAGGCAATCAGCATTTCCCTTTTCACTACGCGGTATGTCTGCAACAGGGATGCGTTTGGCTCCGACGAATCGGACATTGCCCCCGCAGTAGTCACCCGGCCTTGTTGAATTCGGGTTCGGGTTTGGATTGTCGGGCCACTCATTTGCGGTGACCTCAGCGCGTGATGGCTCGATGAGCCAGAAACCAACAGATTCGAAGGCCGTCGATGAACACAAGTCTCCGCCATATCCTGAGCTCTGAGTGATCTCTACGATGGCCGTTACTTCCCTCTTCTCTACGTCGAGTCCTATGCAGCAGATCCGTTCCCAACAGTTACTCGAATCGCCCAGACGGGGTTCAGTGCCGGTGTCTTTTCTGTAAGGGTCTAATGGATAGCGCGGATCAGGTCCTCTGGGACCTCCTTCCCTGTATGGGCCTGACGGAAACGATCCGAGGATCATCTTTGGCGGTAGTGCTTCATACAGACGAAGTGGTCTGTCTTCGAAGAATGCACCAGCGCTCATCGGCATGCCACGCATCAAGCCGTTGAGGAAGGTATCTACGTCTGCATGTGGGATCTCTGACTTTAGATTCGTCGGAGGCGAGCCCGACCAGAACTCATCCCAATGCGGGATGCGGCCTACAAGGATCTTGCGTCCGTCCTCGGTTTGATCGACGATATCCGTCCACCCGCCGGGAGGCGTTTTCGGCTGAACGCCGCCTCTGAATTCACTGTTCCCGCCCCATGGCGGACCACCATAGGTGATCTTCTTCTGCTTGCAGCTGATCTCAGCAACAGGTGGCCAGAACCACGGAGGTGTCTTCAGATCGATGTCACCAACCAAACGCAACGTTCCTTTGCCACTGTCCTCATAGAGCGAGGTCAAGAGGAGCTGTGACAGGCGCGCTTGTATGATCGGCGACATATCTGCGTGCCTTGATCGGCGATGATGTCCATCTCAAACATCGAATAGTCTGGTGTCGAGTTGTTGTTGATTCCCATCAGACCAAGTGTGTATCGTCCAGGCTGTTTGAACACAAGGTTGAGTGTCTGCACCCCTGAATACGGCCCGCTCGCCCAGCGGAACACAGGGATCGTTCCCTGCGCGTCGCCTCGAGTGGCAGCATTGTCCATAATGCTCAATTGGAGTTCTGTGAATAGTGGCGAAGAACCAAGATTCAACTGGACCGCATTCGACCACGCCATGCCGCCTCTAAGGAAGATCATCTTCTGCAAAGGCGGCGCCGTAGTGGCAAGAATGTTCACGGACGAGTTGTTCATGTTCCACGACGTTGCATCAAAGACCATCTGCTGTTGGTCTGACGCATTCGTCGTTACCGTTACATCAGCGGCATAGGCAATTGGAGACGGAATCCAGACCGATGCTCCTGAGGGAAGATGATAGTTAGGGCTCAGATACCACGTCCCAACGTTCGCACCAATACGCGCCATCGCGAGTATGTCCCTAGGATCAGAAGGCACCTTACAGAGATAGTCATTCCAGCTCTGTATCGCGTTCGGAGAATTACATCCACAGCTCATAAACCACCCCTTCCAATTGATTGTATGGCATCTCGATAACTACATAACTAACCTACCCCCCCGGGGTTACATTCCCAAGTAAAATCTCTGCGCAACCCCGCCCCCCTACCAAGCCCACCCAACGGTGAACCCACCGAACTGTATGAATTCCTTTGTTCCCATGTCAATCGTTGGTGTGGCAGCCACACGAAACATGAAGCCCCCTGAAGGAGATTCATAGCGATAACCGATAACACCTGTGATGTTTACATCGGACCCAGACATTGTTGGTAGATACTGTTTCGTGTTCTCTTGTGGCGGTCGCTGCGCAACGAGCACACTCAGGCCCAGTCCCAGCTCTAGGTGTCCGGAACCCTGGAGGAAGATCAGTCGACCCATGATCGGGACATAGTTGTTCTGAATTGGTGCAATTCCAATTCCAGCCGACACGCGGAATGTTTCAAAAAGAGAGCCCCTTTCAAATCGACTAAGCACGGCCTCTGCATGAATCGACATTAGGGACAATGCACTTCCGAGAATCTCAGAATACAGAGCGAATCTCTTGGGCTCTGCCATTGACTCAGCCTCCTGCGAGCGCATTTCTGCAGCCCCAAGAACTAAGAGAACGGCGGACAACCATTGTACAACCTGCATTCACCAAAATACACTCGTCGTTTGTATCTCTGTATCTCCGTAACCCTGTAACCCCGTAACCCCGCAACCCCGTAACCCCGTAACCCCGTAACCCTGTAACCCCGTAACCTCGTAACTTTGCCCATATGATTCTTACCGACGCAGAGATCCTCGCCCATATGGACAAGGGAACGATCAAGATCGAGCCGTTCGATCCCTCGTGCCTTGGTTCCAATTCGTACGATGTGCACCTTGGTCGCATGCTTGCTGAGTATGTGGACCGTGAACTTGATGCGAAGAAGCATAATCGCATTGAGCTCTATCCGATCCCTGATGAGGGCATCGTGCTGGAGCCGGATAGGTTGTATTTGGGTGTGACGGAGGAATACACCGAGACTCATGCCCATGTGCCGTTTCTTGAAGGCAAATCGAGCGTTGGACGTCTCGGAATTGACATCCATGCTACGGCCGGCAAGGGCGACATTGGCTTCTGCAATTTCTGGACGTTGGAGATCAGTGTGAAGCAGCCGGTGCGTGTCTATGCAGGCATGCCGATCGGACAACTCATCTACTTCGCTGTAGAAGGCACGGTGATCAATCCGTATAACGCAAAGTCATCGGCAAAGTATAACGACCGAACTAACGCTCCCGTAGAGTCGATGATGTGGAAGAACTTCCCGATCGATCAACAGAAATGATCCTGCGCTCGCTCATCATCGGCCTTGTAGCCATTGCCCTTCTCGTTTCATGCGAGGAAGAAGACTCTATGTCCCTCGACGGATTCGACGAACAAGAGATCCTCGACGCACGCAAGGCAAAAGCCGAGGAGTTCCCCAACGTCACATTCTACGAGCCGGATGCAGACTACGCCGTAGATGCAGTGTTCGTCCCCGCAGCACGGGTAGACACGTTCACCATGCAGACAACTACCAGCGAGCTCCGTCGGGCCATGCGCGTTGGAACATTTCGCTTCGATGTAGAGAATAAGGGGCTTTCCCTTGTTGCCTATCAGTTCGTTGACGGAGAGCGCGACAGCTACTTTGTGCCGTTTACGGATAGAACCAATGGGGAAACAACGTACAAGGCCGGACGGTATCTGGACATCAAGGTTCTGGATAACGATTCAGCGTACGTGATCGACTTCAACATGGCCTACAATCCGTACTGCGCATACGACAACAACTACTCATGCCCTATCGTACCGAAAGAGAACGATCTCTCCGTTGCGATCAAGGCAGGAGAGAAGAAGTGACGTTCCGGGCACGCCCCCTATCAACATTCCTTGTCATTGTGGCCATCGCAGTGATCGTTCCTTCGTGCCTCTTCGTAAAAGCACCGGAGCAAAAGACCGACGTCCAGAACGTTGCCCTCAGCCCACAGCCCGAGATCGAAATGAGCGATGAGCTTGTTCGAACACGGGCCGGCGATCTCATCGCCCTTATGCCTAAGGGATGGGTCTTTCTCGATACAAAGGGTGATGCGTCGGCAGACATCGTGGCCATCGCCGTCGATCCCGACTACACATTGTCCATGGTGGTCAGCTCCATCCCAGCCGCCGAGTCCTCCCGCGAACAGGTTCAATCAGAAGGTTTGCTCGGCCTTGCCCGTGTTGCCTATCAAAAGCACGTTCGCAAGAGTGCAGGCACTGCCAAACTCGTTGGCACCTATCGCATCGCAGAACTCGGTCCGCGCAGATTCGGCGTATACGACTTCTCAACCACCGGCGGCGCACAACGCACCCGCTCTGCCGTCTGCACGTCATCGTTGGGAAATCACTACGAAGTCTCCCTCGTTCCGCTCAATGTGAGTGGCAAAGACGTACCCGATAATTCAGAGCAAGAAAAGATCTTCCGTTCCATCCTTGCCACCGTTCAATATTGACGATGCAGCTGTCCGAAGACACCCTCTCCGTTCTCGAATTTCTCGACTCCTCCATTGAAGGGGGCTTGAGAAAACGTAACGACATCGGCACCATCCTCGAGCTTGGCGCTACACACAACCAAGCCGACCTCTTCAACGAGATCTCTCGGTCCGGCACAGCAACGTGGAAGGTTTACTCCACACTCCGCAGACTCCAACAAGGCGATCAAGGATTCCGTCAGCTCGAAGAAGAATTCGCCCTCCAAATGAACGCCCTCCGCGAACACCTCGCCACCCTCATGCACAACGCCGATGACGAAACCCTCAAACGTTTCGACGACATCTACTTCGGCATGACCCAAGGCGTGATCAAGAACATCGTAGATCTGGGGCATGATCTGGCGAAGATCAAGGCTTTGCAGTCGGCTTCTTAAGCGCCTTCTACAAGCGCCTTCTCTAAGCGCCTTCTAAAGCTCAAAGCGCCTTCTCTAAGCCCCTTTCTACAAGCGCCTTCTACAAGCGACTACGTTGAGCGGGTATTAAAGCGTATGTTCACTGCCATGAAGGGTTTGGGATTCATAGCGTTCTTCCTGGTCTTCGTTAGCGTACAACTAACGGCTCAGTTGTATGGCGAACGCTCCATTCACGTATCCATACGATCGACGTCATCTGCCGATTGGTTCGTTGAAGTGCGGTCGATTGACAACGTGTTGTTGTCGGCCTCAATGAAGGACACAACGCATCATCTGAGCCTGTCAGAGAGCAAATCGTACTCTATTCGGTGCTTTAGACAAGACACTGGACTACATGAGATCTACTATGTCACTCCGAGTATCGTTG
This sequence comes from Ignavibacteria bacterium, assembly GCA_016707005.1. Taxonomy (NCBI): domain Bacteria; kingdom Pseudomonadati; phylum Ignavibacteriota; class Ignavibacteria; species Ignavibacteria bacterium. The sequence goes on along the minus strand of JADJIQ010000005.1, from coordinate 1,194,622 downwards.
CGCTACGGTCGCTGGAAATTATCAGCACAGATATTGACGTCTTTGTCTCTTCGCCGACCGTTGCCAGATACAGTCAAGCACTTAGGACTTACAATGCGAAGGTCTTCGAGACCTCATACTTCCCATCCAGGGTAGATTTCGATTCACGAATCCAAAGGCTTGACAGTTTAACAGTAGCGCTCGGTTCGGCGCTATGCAGTACAACCTTTCCTGAGGGTAACTGCAACGCCATCCAGTCCGAAGTGATTCAACCCATTCGGTCATACATCGCCGATTGCGCTTCTCGATATCACACTGTACGAGCGGAACAAAGCCAAGAATTCGCTCAAACAACACGTTTGCATCAATTGCCCTTTAATGAGGAGGTGCGTGCGATGATCAGCAAGGTCGCCTACGGACTGTCCTTGTTCTTGGCACGAGGATATGACGTGAAGTCCACCGCCAATCTCACCGCACTGCGAAACATTGTCGGCGCTGAGTGCGACTGTGAATCCGGATATGGTTTCTTCACATCTGCTAACAGCAGCGTAGGCAAACACTTCCTCACTTGCGATGAGGATCTCCCTCGTTCTCTTCTTGCTTTAGCGGGCACAGACAGCTCGTTCTTTTGCAAAACATTGACCAGAGAACTCAACAAGGTCTGCTCAACCTTAGACCTCAAGAGTATTGCGTCTTTCACAGCATCGGACAGGAGTTTGGTGGAGTTTGTGCGCACGCTGCACCCCGACTCCATGTATGTGCTCCACTTCTGGGGCACGTGGTGCAGTCCATGCAAGTTCAATCACGATGACATTATGCTCACATCTGACACCCTTGAGCTTCTTGGAGCCAAGGTTCTTCACCTAGCTCTGGAATACAATAACCGCTACCCCATCTGGCAAGAGTACGTTCGCCACGTCCGGGGTGAGCAACTTCTCATCAAGAACGAACTAACAAACCCTTTGAACATCGTCAACGTGCTGTCAGTCCCTGCTTTTCCCTCCTACGTGATCATTGGCCCGAACAACCGTATTCGTTCTCGCCCCGATTGGCACACCCAGTTAGTACCCACGTTCCGTTCAATCCTAGCTCCCTAACGAAGACGCTTGCAGAAGGCGCTTATAAAGGCGCTTGAACAAGGCGCTTGAACAAGAACAAGGCGCTTAGAAAGGCGCCTACAGAAGGCGCTTAAAAAGCCGCTTGTCAAAGGAATAACTTCCTCGCATACCTTAACGCCCGCTCATGCCGCTTGCGGATGCATTCGCCGGAGACGCCTTCTTGTCGGGCGATCTCTTCCAGGGGGAGTCCTAGCATGTAGTGTTTGCGGAGAACCTCGGCATAGGTCTCTGGCATTGCGCCTATGACTCGTCCGGCATCAACGGTGGTTTCGTGGTCTTCTGTGGTGACAAGGGGCGAATCCCTGTCCTCAAAGGGCGACCAGCCGTCCATGCCATCACGTTCGGGATGGACGAAGCGCCTGGCATTTGCTGCGTGCCTCGACATCACTCTGTTGGCCACCGTGGTAACGTAGGCCTGCAGGTTGTACGGTGGTTCGCGCATCACGGATGTCTCATACGCCACCACCACGGCGTATTGAACGGCTTCATGAACGTCGTCCGGCAATGCCCCCGCATACCGCCGCGTCAAATGCCTGTACAGTTCACTTCGATCAACCACCACCTCAACCTCCGCTGCTGCTGTTGGAGAATGCACCAACGTAGACCGCGGGGAAGCCCCCTACAATGAAGAGTTCGTGAAAGGGGCTTTTGGGTATGTGAAGAGGGCAAAAAGCCCCGTATTTTTCGTGATGGACACACAGAAGACCGACGTACTCGCAACGGAATTCCCCGCGATCTTCCAATTCCTCGACGGCGTGGCAACACACCGTATGAAGCTCGAGAAGGGCACCTATGTCTTTCGAGAACATGAGGGGTGCGGTCGGATCGGCTTTGTCCTCTCGGGATCTATCCGCGTGGTGAAGGAACACGACTCGGGAAGGAACATCACGCTCTATCGCATCGGACCGGGAGATTCCTGCATCCTTTCGATGTCGTGCGCTCTCTCCAATCCCATCCATCAAGCAAGCGCCATCGTTGAGGAGGATGCCGAGGTTCTCACCGTTTCTACCGAGGACTTCCGCACTCTCATCGAACGCTCGCACGATGCACGCGACTATGTCTTCAGCATCTTCGCCACTCGCCTGACCGATGTGATGCTCCTCGTGGAAGAGATCGTCTTCCATCGCATGGACCAACGTCTGGCCGGCATCTTGATCGAGAACTCTGCCCGACACCACACGGACACCGTGGTGGCCACCCACGAACAACTGGCAGAAGAGGCCGGCACCGCCCGCGAAGTTGTTACGCGCATCCTCCGCGACTTCTCAGCACGGGGCCTGGTTGAAGTCCACCGCGGATCTGTGAAGATCACGGATAGGAAGGGGTTGTTGCTAGTGTGCTAGTGTGCTAATGTGCTAATGTGCTAATGTGCTAGTGTGCTAGTGTGCTAATATGTTAGTGTGCTAATGTCACTGAAAGGTGGTTGGCTTTTCCATAGCTTTGAATTAGCACATTAGCAGATTAGCACATTAGCAGATTAGCACACTAGCACATTAGCAGGCGGACATGTTCTTCAAACAGATCTACGAAACCGGCTTGGCACATGCCTCCTATATGGTGGGCTGCCAGAAGACCGGTGAGTGTTTGGTGATCGACGCTAAGCGCGACATCGACACGTACATTGAGATCGCTCGTCAGGAGCGGCTCACCATCACCCACCTGGCGGAAACGCACATCCATGCAGACTTCCTGAGCGGTACCAGAGAACTGGCAGACGTTACGGGAGCTATGATGTACCTCTCCGATGAAGGGGGCGATGAGTGGCAATACGAGTTTGACCACGTTGGGATGAAGGACAAGGACTCCTTCATGGTGGGCAACATCAAGGTGGAAGTGATGCACACGCCGGGCCATACGCCGGAGCATATCTCCTTCCTTGTTACGGATACGCCGGCCATTGCAGACGTACCGATCATGATGTTCACCGGCGACTTCGTCTTTGTAGGTGATATCGGACGTCCGGACCTTCTTGAAAAGGCAGCCGGATATCGCGGTACCATGGAGATCGGCGCACGACAAATGTGGGAGTCCCTCAAGAAGTTCAAGGCATTGCCGGACCACATTCAGGTACACCCTGCACACGGCGCTGGGTCGGCTTGTGGCAAGGCATTGGGTGCTATCCCATCTTCAACGGTTGGATATGAGAAACTCGTGAACTGGGCACTTCGGCATACCAACGAGGAAGAGTTCGTTCAGGACCTTCTGTCGGGTCAACCAGAGCCCCCTTACTACTTCGCCATGATGAAGAAGTTGAACAAGGTTGTTCGACCGCTTCTTCCATCGGTGCCGGAGCTACGTCGGTTCACGCTTGGTGAGTTGAACGAAGCACTACAGGCGAATCGACACATCGTTGATACGCGTTCCAAGGTTTCGTTTGCCGGCGGACACATTCCTCGGTCGATCAACATCCAGAACAACAAGGCCTTCTCTACATGGGCCGGCTGGATGCTGAACTACGAAGAGCCGTTTGTGCTTATCGCAGCAGAGGATCAGCTTGATGACATCACGCGCAAACTCATGCGCATCGGACTCGACAACGTTGCCGGATACTACCCGAACGTTTCGGACTGGGTAGATGCAGGGAATGATCTGATGGAGTTGCCACAGATCCATCTCGATGAACTCAGTTCAAGCTTGAACGATCCGAATGTTGTGGTGCTCGACGTACGCGGTGTGTCTGAACACGAGGCCGGACATATTCCCGGTGCGTGGAACATCCACGCCGGATATCTGCGCAATAGTATCGGCGAGATACCGCGCGATAAGACCGTTGTGATTGCATGTCAGGGCGGTGATCGTTCAAGTGTTGCCGCGAGCATGTTGCAGCGCGAAGGATTCACCAACATCAAGAACTTCCCACTCGGATTCGGCGGCTGGCAAGCTGCTGGTGCGCCGATCGAAAAAGAGGTGCTCGCATGATCAACGAGATCAGTACGGCAGATCTGCATGCTCGACTCGATGCAGGAGAGAACATCATGTTGCTCGATGTTCGTCAGCCCGAGGAGTTTGCAGAACAACATATTCCAAACTCCATCCTCATCCCGCTTGGTGAACTTCCTGATCGTGTTGACGAACTTGAAGACTACCGCGATAAAGAGATCGTTGTGATCTGCAGGTCCGGCAACAGAAGCGGTCAAGCATGCATGTTCCTCACCATGAGCGGTTTTGCAAACGTGGTAAACATGCGCGGAGGAATGCTGTCATGGTAAAACCTTCATTCGATGAACTCATCAACCAGACCGACAAGCCTGTGCTTGTTGACTTCTGGGCTGAGTGGTGCGGACCGTGTCACGCCGTGGCACCCACCATTGAGCAGATCGCAAAAGATTATAAGGGGCGAGCCCTGGTTGTAAAGATCAACGTTGACAACAGTCCAAAGCTCGCAGCACAGTTCAGCATTCAGAGCATTCCAACGCTGATGCTCTTCGATCACGGCAAGGCCGTGTGGCGTCAGGCCGGCGTGCAACCCTATAGTGCGATAGCGCAACAGCTCGATCGGTTCGCGGTCTCCGCATGATCGTTGTCCTCTATGTGATCGCCGCACTCATCGGCATCTCACTCGGACTTATCGGAGCCGGGGGCGCTATCGTTGCGGTCCCAGCCTTTGTCTATATCGGCGGAATAGACCCCAACCTTGCCGATGGCTACGCTCTCTTTATTGTGGCCGTAGCATCTGCTGTTGCCGTCATCATGCAGGGCAGGAACAACCTCATTGATTGGAAGGCTGTACTTGCCTTTGGTTCTAGCACGATCATTACACTTGTTGTTGTACGGTACTACCTCGACAAGTTCGTGCCGCAGAACATTCAGATGATCATCTTCGGTGTTGTGCTCTTGATTGCCGCTGTCGGCATGCTGCGCAAGTCCGAAACACCGGATACCGCCACATCGAGCAAGCCCTCGCTTCTAGCATTGTATGGGATCATCGTGGGCGTGTTCTCGGGTCTTCTTGGTGTTGGAGGGGGCTTCTTGATGACTCCTGCCCTAGTCCTTTGGGCTGGTCTGGATATGAAACGTGCGGTTGCAACCTCTCTAGTTCTCATCAGCATCAACAGCTTTGCCGGTGTTGCAACAGACATGGTAGACGGACTCCAGTACGATTGGATGCTCGTGTTTACATTCACCGCCATAACAACTGCGGGCATCATCATTGGCACCATCCTCTCCCGTCGTATTGACGGGTCAAAACTCAAGGCCGGCTTCGGATGGTTTGTTTCAATCATTGGTGTGGCCGTGCTACTTCGCGAACTGCTCTACTGAAACGCGAACGGGTGCATTGCGCCCATCAATTCCTTCCCAGGTAAACCAAGTCGTTGGTAACGTACGCAGTGACCATCTTAGGACGCTTCCTCTTCAGATCGAGGACCACGTTCACAACCTGGCCAAGAATGCGCTTCGAGACCAACACACGCTTGTCTTTCAGCTCAATGACGTTGTCGGGCGCTTCGCATGTCTCGTAGAGCCAGTCCATCACGATCATGTGATAGACACACTGCTCCATGCAGTGATCAGTAAGCGCGGGATTTTCGAACTTCATCATTTCACTCCTCAAGGCTGTTATCTCTATGTGCCTTGGGGGATCCGAAACGTGACATCAAGTTTTCTAGTTACTCAGTTACAGAGTTACTATTCTTGTTTGGCGTTTTTCTTCCTGAACACAAAGCTGATCGGCACGCCTTCGAAGTCGTGGAGTTTGCGGAGCTGACGTTCGATGAAGCGCTTGTACGCATCAGGGAGGAGCTCAGGGAAGTTGAGGAAGAAGGCAAAAAGAGGCGGTTGCGTCTTTACCTGAGTAACGTAGTTGATGCGCAGGTCGCGCGCTTTGACGCTTGGAGGCGGAGTGCGCTCGAGCATGGCCATGAGTTCTTCGTTGAGTTCGTGCGTTGGGATACGCACGCATCGACGGGCTTGGATGGCCTTGGACATTTCGACGAGTTTCGTGATCCGCTGGTGGGTAAGCGCAGAGATCGTAACGATCGGCACATAGTCCAGCGTAGGCAGCTCATCGTAGATCTTCTTGATGAAGGCATCGGCCGTCATCGTATCCTTTTCGATGAGGTCCCACTTGTTGAGAGCGATGATGATGCCCTTGCGAGCGACTTCTACTTCGTTAATGATCCGCTTGTCCTGTGTTTCCAGACCCTGCGTAGCATCAACAACAACAATCGCTACATCACAACGGTCGATGGCACGGCTTGTGCGCATCGTGCTGTACAGCTCAATACTTTCCTTGATGTGACTCTTCCGGCGAAGTCCGGCAGTATCGATTAGCACGATCTGCTCACCGTAGTAGGTCATCACACTGTCGATGGCATCACGTGTTGTACCCGCGATCGGCGTCACAACCATTCGCTCTTTTCCGAGCAATGCATTCGTGAGTGAGCTCTTGCCAACATTCGGACGACCAACAACGGCGATCTTCAGTCGAGTGTCTTCATCATCGCCGTCGTCCTTCAGATCCTCAACAACAACATCGAGGAAGTCCCCCGTGCTGCGTCCGTTGAGAGCGGAGATCGGATACGGATCACCAAGACCAAGGGCATAGAATTCTGAAGCGTTGAGGTCGAACTGCGCATTGTCGCATTTGTTCACCACCAGCACCACCGACTTTCCGGAGGAGCGAAGCATGCCCCCTATCTCAGAGTCGATAGGTGTGAGGCCGTCTCTTCCGTCAACGAGGAAGATGATCACGTCGGCTTCTTCGATCGCAAGCACTGCTTGTTCACGGATGGCCTTCTCGAACACGTCTACGCTGTCCGGCACGATGCCGCCGGTATCAATGATGCTGAATGTTTTCCCGCTCCACTGTGCCTTGGCATACAGACGGTCGCGCGTCACCCCAGGTTCGCCTTCCACAATTGCGTGGCGCTCCTCGATGATGCGATTGAACAGAGTTGACTTGCCGACGTTAGGTCGACCGACGATAGCTACTAAACCCATAGCTACAAAGGTACGGCTTTACTTGTCCATGTACTGGAGCAGCTCCATCGCCAGGATGCTGAAGCTCACCTGAAGTCCTTCTTCGGCATCGGAGAATGCCACCGCCGGCATGTCATCCATCAGCCATGTAGGGGCTGCTGCATCGAGACCGTTGGGAGGGCCGAAAATGGCTTGGATGCGGTTCTGGAGAGCCCCCTGATCTGCTCTGGAGACGATCATTTCGATCGTGACCGGACGTCCTTCCGGATCGAGGTAGACCGTTGTTTTGCGGGCCTTGATACCGTAGCATGAACAGCCGGTTGAGATCAGCTGATCTCCCTCTTCTACCACCTTTCGACAGGAATCGGTCATCATTTCCCGTGTTTCGTCACGGTCCGTGATCACAGGAAGGGCAAGGGGCCATGTGGGTCGTGTTGTGGATCTGCGCTGGAAAAGCGGTGTGAGATCGAATCTTAGCCACACAGCCTCGTTGTTCTCATACGGACCCAGACTGATAGCTGCTTCGTTGCCACGCTCCCAACGAGCCGTTGTTTCGTCTGCGTACGTTGGATCTCCGTAGGAGTGGGAGACCACATCGGTCAGTTCTGCGGCGATAAGCCCCGTTTTATCACTATCGCAGACCCGAACAAGGGAGATACTTGCTGCCCTGCCGGATGTAGGAGTGAAATAGACGAACAGCGTATCAAAGGCCGTGTTGTTCCACTCAACATTGGTTGCGTAGATACCGGGTGCAACACCTTCCACCTGGGGAACACTGTTCACGGCAAACTTGTGTTCTTTGAGCAAGGTTTCAACACGTGCTCGCGGACTCAGGAGTTTGATATTGAACGGGATCGCCGGCGAGTGATCGAACGGCGTAGGGTCTGTCTGAGCTCCTGCGCCGTGCAATGAGCAGAGCAGGACGATGATCGAGATCCAACTGCGCATGGTATGTGTGCCCTCTGTTGGCATCGAACATACGACGCAGTTTGGTTAGATGGATCGGATGAGTTCTTCCACGATGCGATCGGAGCTCACACCTTCGGCTTCTGCGCTGAAGTTCGTTACCAGGCGATGACGCAGGACGCTGGCGGCAACGGAATTCACATCTTCGATGCTCGGAGTGAAACGTCCGGTCAGTGCGGCTCTACTTTTAGCGCCGAGCACCAGATACTGCGACGCACGGGGTCCGGCACCATAGCCCACAAAGTCCTTCACGATCTTTGGACTATCTGCAACGGGGCGAGTTGAGCGTACGAGCTTCACCGCATGTTCCACCACGTTGTCGGCAACAGGGATCCGTCGCACAAGATCTTGGAAGGCGATGATATCTGCAGCGTCCATCACCTTCTCTACCTTGGCATTCGTTCCGGAAGTAGTGCTACGCACCACATCCACTTCTTCCGAATACGACGGATAATCGAGTCGGAGGTTGAACATGAACCGGTCCAGCTGTGCTTCCGGAAGCGGATACGTTCCTTCTTGTTCGATCGGGTTCTGTGTGGCAAGCACAAAGAACGGCTCTTCCAGATGATACGTAGTGCCTGCTGCTGTTACACTATGCTCCTGCATGGCTTCGAGTAGCGCAGCCTGCGTCTTCGGCGGTGTGCGGTTGATCTCATCAGCGAGCACGATATTGGCAAACACAGGCCCCTTCACAAATCGGAAGGATTTCTGTCCGGTGCTGCGATTGTCTTCGATCACCTCCGTACCGGTGATATCTCCCGGCATAAGATCCGGTGTGAACTGCACGCGGGAATACGTTAGGTGGAGTGACTCTGCGAGTGTCCGCACCAGCAACGTCTTTGCAAGACCCGGCACACCTACCAGAAGGCAATGTCCGCGGGCAAAGAGCGAAATGAGAAGTTGGTCCACAACATCATGTTGTCCAACGATCACCTTCCCTATCTCACGCTTCACAGCAGAGATACGTTTGGCAAGATCTTCAACGAGGGCGGTGTCTAGCATAGTTACTCAGTTACTCAGTTACGCAGTTACATCATGACTATCATGACGTTATGACAAATATGACGTTATGACAAATATGACGGTATGACGTCATAGGAGTCTTGATCGTCATAACGTCATATTTGTCATAACAGTCATAATGTCATTGATAAGTCGATCCACATCGGCTTCTGTTGTAAAACGGCCGAATGAGAATCGCAGGGAGCTATGGGCATCGGCTTCTGACCGACCCATGGCAGTGAGGACGGGTGATGGTTTAGGTTTGGCACTTGAGCAGGCGCTGCCCTTGCTGCACGCAACGTGGGGCATGCCGATCAGGAGTCTGTCTGCATCAACTCCATGGAAGCACACATTGCTGATGTTGTATCCGCGCTCAGCGCTGGAACCGTTGATCGATACGTTGGGCAGTGTTAGCATCGCCTGTTCGAACCGATCTCGGTATGCGCGGATCCGTGCCGACTCTTCGGCGTGTTCTGCCAAGGCGATGGTGCCTGCGGTTGCGAGGCCAACAATGCCAGGAACATTCAGAGTGCCGCTGCGCATGCCACGTTCTTGTCCGCCTCCGTACATAAGGGGCTCCAGCACACACGTTTGCTCCTTGCGGGCACGTGTGAAGAGCGCGCCCACGCCCTTAGGGCCGTATATCTTGTGGGCGGAGAACGTCATGAGGTCGATACCCAATTCGTCCACATTCAGCGGCAACTTCCCATAGGCCTGCGTGGCATCGGTCATAAACAATGCACCCCGAGCGTGAGCCAGAGCCGAGATGGCCTTCAGGTCCTGCATCACCCCGGTCTCATTATTCACCGCCATCACGCTCACAAGGATCGTAGACGTATTGATGAGCAGAGCTGCCGCAGCAAGATCGATGCGACCGTCCGCGTCAACAGGAAGCCATATCACATCGAACCCGTGCTCAGCGCAGTATTCAGCCGTATCACGCACTGCCGCATGTTCCGCATGGGCGGTGACGATCGTTGTGCGTCCGCTGCCACCTTCGGATCGAGCTGCACGGGCAGCGCCCAATACGGCCAGATTGATCGCCTCGGTAGCGCCCGACGTGAAAACGATCTCATTCATGCGCGCGCCGATGTGACCGGCGATCTCCATGCGACTCTTCATCACGGCGTGCTGCGCCTGCATACCAGCAGCGTGTGAGCTGGCCGCATTGTAGAACACATCCGTCAGATACGGCATCATCGCATCGATCACCCGTTTGTCAACAGGTGTTGTTGCGGCATAGTCGGCGTAGATCATATCCATGGGTTACGAAGATACGAGTCCACGTTCGAAGGTGCCCCCTACCTCACCACCACAACCTGTCTCGACTCTGCATACCCCCTATTGACCGAGGCCAGATAGTACATTCCTTGGGGCAGGCCGGAGATTGGGACGGATATCGTTTGCACTGTTGAATTCATTGTCCAGGGGGCTGTATAGGGCTTGCAATCAATGGCGAGAGACCCATCAAGTCGGTAGAGTCCAAAGCGCCAGGTGGCAAAATCGGCCGTTGGCAGGCTGGAGATCGTGACGTTCAGCACCCGCTCCGCTGGATTCGGATAGGCATTGCGGATAGCCACCCACTGCAGGTTGGGGTCGTCATGGACGGAGGTGGGTGTAGAAAGATCAAACTCAACAATGAAACCACGGGTTGAGATCATGCTAAGGTGCGTTGGATTCCCAACATCTGTCTGACCGTCGAACACTACCCCATAACGGTTGATCGCCGACAGATCGAACTCCTTCTTCTCAACCAGACCTGTCGTTGGGTCGAGGAGTAGCAGTATACCGCCAAACCCTAAGAACAATCCAACTGAGTCATGGCCAATGTGTACTGGAAGGCCCAAACTCATTGCTGGCGAAGAGTTAACGAACGCGAGTTCCCGCACAACTGTACCGTCCTCAACATATAGCACACGGTGCGTCAATTCCGGGACACTCTGATCAATGTCTCGATCGAACACGAGCACGCCTGTACGCGTAGGGAACAACCCGCCGATCGTGTGTGTTGATGGAATGTCAATATCAAGGGTGTCATGTCTATCTGTCTGAACATCAACCAATCGTCGTCTCAATACCTGCGAGTAGGTTGACGAATAAATGTAGCCATCTCCGCCGGTAACGGCATACCGGCCCTTGATTAGGACCCACGTTTTTCCACGATCCGTAGAAACAAAAGAACCGTTCGACCAGCTTGAGGTTATGACCAACAAGGCAGGCTCTACTTGAAGAGGCATGCTGACGACGTTGTTTGGTAGAAGTCCCATGAATTGCGCAGGACCATCTGAATCGCATGGTACAACGAAAAGCGAATCATCATATCTGACATAGACGCTATCATTAAAAACGGACATCGAGCATTCGATAGCACTCTCGCGTAGATTTCGACGGCCAACGACCTTCGTTGTCCAAGAGTCTGTTTCGTTGCGGCGGCATCGGACCTGAATCCTTTGCGTGTTGCCCTCAATCGTAGAAATCACGCCCGCAACAACATTCCTGTGGCGCCCAATTGCTGAAACGTACGACCACGATTCACTGATTCGCACACGGACAGCTGTGTCAATGCGCTCAAGACATCGAGCGTATCTCCCGTATACGCGCTCACCATCGTCGGATGCGAGTGTTGCCGTATACGCGTAGCCGGATTGGAGTTCGGCAACTGTGTAGGTGTATAGTACGCGCAATACAGTGTCGACCCGATCACAGGCATAGACTGGGCTATACAGTGTGTTACCGAATCGCGGATTGAGATGCACAAGCACACGCCCTTTTGTAGAGTCCACGGCAAAGACATACCGGGACGCAAACGCCTGCACCTCTGCTGGAAGGTTTGATCCTAGCAAGGACAGAGTGATAGCACTGTCTCTGTCGAGCGAGTATGACAGCGCCTTGTATTCCGTCGTGATGTGAAACAACTCTCGATCAGGAATCACGGTGTTTACAGGGGAGTCGAGCTTTGCAATGAACCGTACACCGCGATCCTCATCAAACAGATAGAGTGATGAATCCTGCGTGGCCAGCATAACGTTGCTTCGAGAACATGCACCGGCGATCACCTGAGAAGGGAGTGCTAGAGGAATCACATTCTTGACGTTTCCTACAACGTCAACAACGCAAATACTTGTTCGACACAGCACAAAGAGCGAGTCGCCTACCCACCCAATTCCCGTTGCGTGGTCTGACAGCTTCTTGCGAGTCACCGCATCGCCTTGGACAATGAGAATATCTCCCGAAGTCTCCACAAGCATAAAACCGTTGCTTGTAGCAACTCCTGTCACGATGTCTGCTAGAGGCTTGGGCACGGCGAGAGGTGCGAGTTGTGTTCCCCGCACATAGCATACCATGCCCAACGCCCCGGTAACAAGAGTATCATCTTGGTGCGCGAGTGCAAGCGAGATATCGTGGTCTGTAGGTGAGAGTACGCCTATCACATCAATCTGTGAGTGTGCATGCAATGATGCAAACAGCATCAAGCAAAACATATAGGCGATGTAACTCATGAAGCCTCTTATGACTATTTGAATCTATCTCACCACCACAACCTGTCTCGACTCCGCATACCCCCTATTGACCGAGGCCAGATAGTACATTCCTTGGGGTAGCCCGGCAATTGGCACGGAGACCGTTTGTACCGTTGAGTTCATTGTCCAGGGGGCAGTGTAGGGCTTGCAATCAACGGCAAGGGAGCCATCAAGTCGGTAGAGTCCAAAGCGCCAGGTGGCATAATCGGCCGTTGGCAGGCTGGAGATGGTGACGTTCAGCACCCGCTCCGCTGGATTCGGATAGGCATTGCGGATAGCCACCCACTGCAGGTTGGGGTCGTCTTGGACGGAGGTGGCGCCATCGATATGCAGCAAGGCCATACTACCACCTAACAACCGCAGCAGAACTCTCCCATTCTTATCTGTTCCGTATACGCCGACAACATTTTGTGAGCGGGGCCAGATCTGCCACGGAGTAAAGGAGCCGGCCGTCCAATCAGTTTCGCGGTTTGGACGGAACCAGTATTGTCCACCATATGATGCAACAACGAACAAGGCATCCTCCCCAATCACACCTGCATGGAGCGTGCGGTAAGGAATCTCGGTCACCAGCGAACATGTGTCTGCAACCTTTCCATCCCGCACGCAAATGAACCGGTTGATTCGCGAACTCCTTTTCTGGTCAATGTCCGTGACAAATATCCAGACACCGCCTTTTGTCGGAACAATGTCTAACATTGCTTCGTTGGTGCGCAAACTGACGGTAAGGCTGTCTTGAAATATCACCGTATCTCCAACCGAATACCGATACAACGTTCCGCGATACATCGTATACACGTTGCCATCTCCCCCAACTGTGGCAGTATTGCCCTTTATCGACCTCCATGTAACTCCCGTATCGTGACTGATCTGGGTGTTTCGAACAAACTCTAGTCGCGATGTCGCAAGGAGAACATTCTCAGTCATCAGTGCGACGGGAGCAGATGTGCCGTTAGGGATGCGTCCTCTTTTGGTTATGACATCTGACGTAACCGATCGCACGAAAACGGAGTCCATGGCAAACAGGACAACAAGATCTTTGTAGGCACTGTGACTTGCCATCGAATTCGTTTCTGCGATCGTGGACTCGCGGATTAACACGTCCTGGATGCGCCAAGCCGAATCTAGAAAGCGTACAACGTGACCAGTTTCTCCTCCACAATCCATCGCACCGAGAACCGAGATGCCTCTCTCGTCTCGACACATCGTACCCCGTGGATTGAAGTGGCAACTCATGACGACCCGGCAAGAGGTGTCGACTCGTTCAATGATCGTGCCATCATCCCCAACAAGGACTTCACCTGTTGGCGATGCAACAAAATCAGACATCGCGTATCCATTTTTGATCTGCGCCGGTTGGTAACGGAAACGTACTCGGAGAACCGTGTCCTCGCGATCACAGAGAAATATCGGGCTTCTGTCCGTATTGCCCAGAATTGGGTTGAGATGAACAAGAAGAGTATTGGTGTGTTCATCAACAGCTGCTATCATACGGCTGGCATTATTAGCAACGACCGGATCGATATCAGCCTGCTCCAATCGTAGATTGACCAGTCTTCTTTGAGCCCGGGAGTAGAAGTAGCTCTGGTATGGCGATGTGAAGATCACCATATCATCAGCAACGAACACTCTCTCTACAGTCTCCGTTACTCTCTCAATACGGTCTATGGTTCCATCGTAGCCTATGGCATATAGAGTAGAATCATCTGCTACGCCGAATGCTTCGCTTTTGCCAAGATCGGCCACGACGAGTGAGCCGCTTAGTGGAAGAGCGATCTTCTCAACTACCCTGAGGTCTTGATCAAGCCTTAGCACAGCACTCATCCCTATTGCAAGGAAGCCGCTATCGCTGGGGCGAAGTCCAACTATTCGTTCTGGCGATCTTACTCTGGCCACCACCCCATTCTTGACAACGAGGACATCACCCGTAGTCTCAACAAGATAGAATGCTGAGTCGACCGATACACCACTGTGAATGTTCGATTGTGGTTCGGGCACAGTCAGATAGGTCAAACGACTGGACTCATACATTCCCACCAGTCCATCATCGCCGGCTATGAGTGTGTCAACGCCATTCGTCAGCACTACCCTAAAGGTCCGCTCCGAGGGTTTCAACAGGGAGCGGACCTCGACCTGAGCCTTGGAATGACTACTTGCAATGAATAGCAAGATCATTGTAACTATGGCGCAAATGTGAAGCACACTTACTCTCAGTTGATTCTTTGAGTTCAATACATCGACTACAATTCTACTAACAGAAAGTTACGGGAGACCGGGGCACATTGGGTACTTGCACACAGTGGTTGGGCATTGCGGTGCGCTAACATTACCTTCACAAGCCCAAAATAGCCTTGGCTCATTTTCGTTGCAGGGGTCCGTCGATTGAAGAACGCACACCGAACAAGTCCTCGCACATGTTTCATAGGTACATACCGTATACTCGCGGACCGTTTTTAGCGATTGCGAGCCATCTGGATTCCCAACAGGGACCTGATATTGAAGATATAATCCACAGCCGCCAATTTTAGTTTCGACAGTATAGGTTGTTACGTCTGGACATTGCCTGAGAACGCCGATGTTCAGAATCGCTGTTGATGCATAGCGAAGCACGATCTTTTCGTAGCCCATCTTCGCAACTAGCGCATATGGGAACGTGTTTGGGTCAATGGTTCCCCAGCAGTCTCCATTCATTTTGATGCTCAGTATACTTATTGAGGCATTCGGCGCCGGCTTTACGCATGCTTGAATCTCGACTTCACAACATTCACCATTCCACGCGTATCCGAAAGTGTGCGTGACAATTTGCCCCCCAGCACAACTCGGTTGCGCTACAGCAACTGTCATCTCAATCGAGGCAAACAACACTATGATCGCTAGAAGCTTCTTCATGACTAATCTCCGCATTATGAGGTGGTTGGACATAGGTAAGACAAAAGACTCAGTTCTTATTCACTGCTCCCTCAAATCCACAATCACTACTTCGGCTGCCCGGGATCCATAGCCGCTGTAGATCGTTGACGCAAGCGCTGAATCAGCATAGACGGTCTGAATGGGTACGGCGTTCTGCTGTACGTACCCTTGCATCTGTGAGAGAGTGTAGGTCTGCTCGGTCGTGATCGTCCCAAGCCAGAGCAGTATCGACAAAAAGAGTAGCGACATCTATCCTCCGTGGTGAGTGGAATCGTTGTTCGCAACGAACTTTCACTTTCTCGGAGGTGGCTTCAACCACACTAAGCGCTATATTCAGACGACGTTTTCTACCACATGAGTTACTACTATGAGAATCGGCGAATCACTACTGGAGACCGTTCGCTCGCTCGACCAGATCTTCGATGAGACAACTCTCAACGAGATGTTCAGTGTCTTTCTGACGCAACGCGAACAATCGATCATCGATGCTATCCGCGGTTCTGACGTGGTTAGTCCGTCAGTACTTGCAAAGGCATTCGGATCAGACATCCAGGTACCTTCTATTCACCGCGGAATAGACCGGCTACTTAGCAAGCTCAATACAGCACTCATCAGCTTTTCAGCAACAGGTCTGCCTGCGCCACGCATTGCAAATGCACATGAGCTTTGGCGTCGGCTTGCCGTGGCAGACATACTTACGCGCACCGGGGCAAGAAGAACTGCACGCAAGCACTTCTTGGCAGTATTGCGCTCGGCAACGTTGCCAGAGCAAGTGGTGCTCGAACTCTATGCGCTTAACTCCCTGATGCAAGAAGCCTCGTATAGTGCTGAACGGACATCGGTTATTCAATTGTCCGCAGACTTCAAACGAGTGATGATGGAGTTGGAAACACTGCACTCGATCTCTAGGCTGACATGCATCGCTCGCACTGTGGTCTTGCGGAGGAGGGAGAGAGAAACGTACTCTGATCCAGTGATAGACGAATGCCATATTTTGCTAGTTCGACTCAAGACGGAAACGCGAACTGACAGAGTGACGATAGAAGCAGCACGACTCGCTGTGATCGTGGCACAATACAGGGTCGATATACAGTTAGGAACCTACTGGCTACGAGAGCAGCGCAGATCCATGAAGCGCTCCGGTATATGGAACTCATCGATGAGCCGAGAGAACTACACGCATGAGCTTACTATGGCAAGCATGGTCGGCGATAGAAGACGAGCACTCATGTACGGGAATCTTCTTCTTGCAGAAGCGAAGGAGGGCTCAGCGCCGTGGTTCAGCCTCATTGATCTGACTACGCGCGCCCTCCTGATTGCAGGTGAGACAAAGACAGCCGTGCCACTGCTCGCAACAGCATTCTCTCACAGACAATACCGGCGTTTACAGCCGTTCGTGCGCAATCGAATGGAACTAAGCCTAGGGTATGCAGCCGCGCTGGAAGATAATGCGGATCTCACCCGCGCCTACCGCAGAAGACGCACAAGCAGGCTTCAGCGTGGGCAACAGTCTTTTCACGACCATGTGATAGACATACTCAGCACGGTAGGAGAGAACGACAGCGAACCAACAATTGCACACGTAAAGGCACTTTCGGCCCAGCTCAAACGACTCCCAGTATCAGAACGACCCACTGGTGCTGTACAGTTGATCGCTCATCTTTATGACAGACTTGTGCCCACGAAGGGTAGGACAAAGGTAATCGACGTGGAATGGACTCCAGGAACACCAAATACGATCGTCCCGTGGGACCTGCTTTGGTCATGGATCCGCCGTCGTCTATGACACTACCAACCCATAGATGATGGTAGACACCAATGAGGCAAGGATGGGCCACGTAACGAGCTTTACAAGGGCCTTGGGTTCTACCTCTGCAAGGGTGCTTGTAAAGAGCATAATGGCGGAAACGGGCGACATCGTGCGTCCGAGTCCGGCACCGATGGCGCCTGCAACGCCCATGAGGATGGCTGCGGAGATAGCACCGGTGGCTACAACGCCGGGGAGGACGGCTTGGGAGAAGGCTACGCTTGGTGCCGTGCCCGACCCGCTGATGACGGCCAGACCCCACGTGATCACCGGACTCAGGATGGCGGCCACGGTTGTGTCATAGGTAAGAAGCTTGGTGAGTTTCGCAATGGCACCCAATGCCTCAAGTCCGGCAAGGAAACATGCCGCGGCCAAGATGAGGGAGATCACTTTCGCAAACGCAAAGCCGAGTCCTTCAAAGAACTCAATAGTGAGCCTGCTGATATGGGCAATGGCTCTGCGCGGATCGTTGAGTGTTACAAGCATCACGAGACCGGAACACAGAAGCATCACGGCTGATACCTGTACGCCCTGCGGATACATCTCAGCAATGGACGGAAAGAGTCCGAACCGTGGTTGAAGCAAGAGGAGTATCAGGATGGGAAGGGGCGGAAGCAATGCACGTAGAACCGTGGCTCGTGTGAGTCGCGTCTGATCGGACTCCTGCGTTGAGTTTGCCATCGACCACAACTTCATCCTGCGGATCACGAGTGTGAGCACGATAGTGGCCACAACAAAGGAGATCATGTTCGGAACGAAGGCTGCGTTGACGATGTCTCCGATGTCGACATTCACACTGCTGCGAATAGCAACGATGTCGGGCTCGCCGGGATTGAAAAGATTTCCTCCCACGCTACATCCCAAGAGCAACGTTCCGGCAGCAGCCAGAGGTGCATATCCAGAAGCGATCATCAAGGGGATGAGGATCGGTCCTACGGCAGCAGCAGATGCGGTCTGACTCGTGATGGCCATGTTGGTCACAAATCCGATGGCTACTCCGCCGGGCACCAACAACCAGCGCACCTTGCGCAGTGGTTGCACTAACAGGCGGACCATGTCTCTGTCACATCCGGTAGCCTTGAGCACAAATGCATAGCCCATCGCAGTGCAGATGGGGCCGATGATATCGCCCCTTCCCAACACTTTTTGGAATGTATCCCAGATGACCCATGGAGTGCCGATGATCGTGGCCATGATGAGTCCGGCTACGATCAGCACAAAACGCACATCCACTCCACGACGGATAAGCAGGAGCGCAGCCGTGGTGATCAGGATAGCAGCGATAAGGGGCGAGTTCATTGATAGCCTTCGGCTGACCACTCTTCAACGGAATCAACGAGTCCATCAAAGACCGGACGGATAACGTCTTCCCTGCCACTCAATCCTACAACCCATTCATCCGTAGAGAAATATCGGCCCTGCACCTGGAGCATCTCTTCTGATGTGAGCTTCTGCAATCGCGCGATGTGCTGCTCAAAGAAGTCCATCGGAAGATCATGCTGAACCATGGTCCACACAAGTGATGCGGTCTGCTGTGGCGTTTCGTTGCTTCGAGCGAACGTGCCAAGGATCTGCTGACGAGAATTTTCGAGTTCGTCGGCACTTATGAGCTCCGTACCGATCCGGCGCACCTCATCTGTGATAACCGACATCGTATCAGCAGTGAAGTCATTACCAACACTCGTTACAATACCGGTGATGGCTCCGCGCGGACGGACATCACTGAAGGCATAGGCACCATAGGTGTATCCCTTCTCCTCTCGGAGTTTCATGAAGAGTCGGGCCAATGTATAGCCCCCTAACACCGATGTGATCAATTGTAGCGATGCATAGTCCGGATGATCGAAGGAGACGCAGGGGAGTGCAATGCGGAAGGCCGATTGCACGGCATCGTCCTTGATGGCCATCACACCTGCGCGGGCACGCATCGTGGCTCGGGGTGTGTCAATGAGTTGACCCGGTGTGGGGAGTCCGCCGAATGCTGCATCGAGTTTTGCAACGGCTACATCGGCATCGATCGGACCTGCCACGATGATGTGACGTGGTGCGGCAAGCATACGCTGGTGAGCAGCACGCAAGATGTCCGTGGTGAGGGTGCGAAGGGTGGATGGGTTACCATTGCGCGGACGTGCATATGGATGTCCGTCATAGGCACGAGAAGCACAGGCGCGTGCGGCGAGCCACTCCACATCCACAAGGTCAACCATCATATCGGCAATGAGTCGCTGACGGAGCTTGTCCAATTCCGTGTTGTCGAACCGTGGCGTGAGCAGACATTCTGCAGAGAGTGCAACAAGATCGTCGAACCACTCTGCCAGGCCCGACCCTTGAACACTGCACGCATCGCTGTCGGCAATGGTCCGCAGGTTGCATCCCCGACGTTCCACTTCCTCGGCAAAAGCCAAGGCATCGAGACGTTCCGTGCCACGATTGAGCATCTGCGCTGCAACCGATGTCTCGCCGGGAACTCCGTCGTGACGGGATCCTGTTCGCATTGCGAAGGTGATCGTGACAAGATCCTCGTTCGGCGACGTGATCACATGGACCGGCGTTCCGTTGCGAAGTGTTCTGTGATGGATGGGGGGTACAACGAAGCGCAAAGGCTCGGTTGACAGTGGGGGCGTGGTGTGCATTTGGTAAATTTAGGGCAATGAAGCAATCCATCGTTGTTATTACTGGTGCATCGTCCGGCATTGGACGTGCATGCGCCGAGGTCTTTGCCGAGGCCGGAGCCGATCTTGTCCTCTGGGCACGACGCTCAGAGAAGCTTCTTGAACTGGCCGCAGAACTGGAAAAGACCTATCACGTGTCTGTGATCTGCCAAACAGTGGATGTCCAAGATGTGCGAGCCGTTGAGCAAGCCGTTGCCGAATTGCCCGCAACCCATCGCGCACCACACGTCCTGATCAACAACGCCGGCCTTTCACGCGGTCTTACTCCTCTGCACGAGGGCGTCCTCCAAGACTGGGAAGAAATGATCGATACCAATGTGAAGGGTCTGCTCTACGTTACCAGGTCCTTCCTGCCGGAAATGGTGCGAAGTGGTAAGGGGCTTGTGGTCAACATTGCATCTATTGCCGGACGTCAGGCCTACCGCGGCGGCAACGTCTACAGCGCCACGAAGTCCGCCGTGAAGATGCTTTCCGATTCTCTCCAGATCGATCTCAATGGTACCGGAGTACGCGTCTGCAACATCGATCCGGGACTCGTGGAGACAGAGTTCTCCGAAGTGCGTTTCCGTGGTGATACAGATCGTGCGTCTACCGTGTACAAAGGATATCAGCCCCTTACCGGACGAGATATCGCTGAATGCGCATTGTTCGCTGCTACACGTCCACCCCACGTATCCATTCAAGACATTCTCATCACCCCAACAGCACAGGCCACCGTTAGCCTTGTGCAGAAGGACCTTTAAGCAACAATGGCCACCGTTCACTACATCATCGGAGGTCATGTGCAGAGAGTAGGCTTTCGTCGCTTTGCTCTGCACCATGCTCACAGACTCGATCTGCATGGCTTTACCACCAATCTCGAAGACGGCACAGTGGAGTGTTTGGCGCAGGGCGATGTGACTGCCTTGACCGAGTTTGAGACTCTCCTACGTCAGGGCCCACAACATGCTGAGGTCACGTCCGTGGTATGCACCGACCTCAGCGAATCCCGCAAATACGGAACGTTCCGCATCCTTTGATCATCGGATCTTTCACCAAGGCGTAGAAATGAAGATCGACCAGTCCACCGTTGTGGTCATCACCGGCGCATCGTCCGGCATCGGCGCCGCATGTGCCGTTCAATGTGCTCGTAAAGGGGCTTCTGTTGTCCTCGTAGCGCGCCGTGAAGACCGGCTGCGCGACGTGGCGGAACAGGTGCGCACCGCGGGCGGCTCACCGATGGTGATCGTGGCCGATGTTTCGCGCGAGGACGACTGTTATCGCGTGGTCGATTCCGTTGCAACGGCATTCGGTCATATCGACGTACTCATCAACAATGCCGGACGTGGCAACCATGCAAGTGTGGAGGACACTCCAACAGAACAATGGCGGTCGATGTTCACCCTGAATGTTGACTCCGTCTTCTGGCTCACGTCACGCGCACTGCCGATAATGAAACGAGCGGACAAGGGTCATATCGTGGCTATCTCCAGCGTGGCCGGACGGTACGGTCACCCCTTCAACGCCGCCTACGTTGCCGCGAAACACGCCGTTGTTGGCTTCATCGCTGCATTGCGCACAGAACTCGTTGGCACCAACGTCCATGCAACCACGGTCTGTCCGGCAGGCGTTATCACCGAATGGGCCGATGCCACCGAAGGCGGCTCCATCGGTGCACTCTATGCTAAGGCCATTCCTCGCTCACGAACAATAGCTCGTGATAGGGGGCTTGGCACAGCGCCCCTTTCAAAGATGATGTCGGCCGATGACTGCGCATCCATCATTCTCGACGCTGTTGAACGCGGCAGAACAGATGATGTGTTCACGCATCTCGGTACAAAGGAGATCGCTGTCCAAGCCGTAGAAGATCGCTGTGCACAAGAAGATCGCTTTGAAACGTTGTGGCTCGCGATGCGCGAGGCATATGATGCGCAAGGATCGTCCGACTGAAATGCGTGCGCTGCTTACCATCGTTGGTTTCCTTCTGGCATGTGTTGCACATGCTCAGCCAACGGTTGCCCTTGTGCTTACCGGTGGTGGCGCGCGAGGGATCTCGCAGATCGGCGTCCTCAAGGAGTTGGAGAAGGCCGGCATCGTGCCCGACATCATTGTTGGATCGTCCTTTGGCGCGATCGTTGGCGGACTCTATGCTGCAGGCTATACGCCTACTCAGATCGATTCCATCTTTCATACGATCGATTGGGATGACGTTACCTCGTTCTCGTCCGACACCCAACGCGAATCATTGTTCTATTCGCAGAAGCAAGAGAACGACAGAAGCTTGGTGACCTTCCGTTTTCGGAATCTCGACTTCGTTCCGCCAACGGCCATCGGTGGCAGTGCCCGCTTCAGTGAATTGCTTCAAGAGGTCCTCTGGCAAAGTCCATACAACAGCGTCACGAACTTTGACAGTCTTGTATGTACGTTCAGAGCTGTAGCAACCGATCTCGGAACTGGCCAGCCCGTTTCATTGAAGAGCGGTAACCTCGCCACAGCCATGCGTGCTAGCGCCACCTTCCCCTTGCGA
This sequence comes from Ignavibacteria bacterium, assembly GCA_016707005.1. Lineage (NCBI taxonomy): Bacteria > Pseudomonadati > Ignavibacteriota > Ignavibacteria > Ignavibacteria bacterium. The sequence goes on along the minus strand of JADJIQ010000005.1, from coordinate 1,172,222 downwards.
TATGCACCGGTTCGGTGGAACACGGACACTGTACTTGTGGATGGCGGTCTTGTTGCGAACATCCCTATCGATGCTGCGATCGCACTCAAGCCCGACATCATCATCCTTGTGAATACAACTAGTGATTATGCAACCATCTCGTCGCTCACAACGCCGTGGGCAGTGGCCGATCAAGCGCTTACGGCGGCAATGAAACAGCGAGACAGCGAACACGTCAAACTTGCAGACTTTGTTCTGGAACCGGATCTGGGGTCTACCGGCACATTTGATTTCAACGACATCGACATCCTCATTCGTGCAGGTGAGATGGAAGGGGCTCGCATGGCAGCCCAGATCAAGGCACGCCTCAAACCCACGTCCGGTGCTATGGAGGCCGGCGCCGCTCAGTACTTTATCAAAAGTGTTGTTGTGCATTCAACATTTGGTGCAGACACAATGGCACTCGTGAAGGAGCGCATAACAGATATGATCGGTCGCGATTGGTCACCGCAGTTCAAGCGCTACCATCAGCCCCGCTTCAATGAATCACTACATCGTTCCGGTCACGCATTGGCATTTGTTCGTTCAATGGGTTACGACGGGCCTTCGCAGACGCTGACGATAGATGTCGATCTTGGCATACCAACACTTCTCACATTTGACAGACTCGAAGAGCTTCGCAGAAGCGACATTGAGCGCGAAGTTTCGTTCAAGAACGGCAAAGAGGTCAAGCAGGCCGATCTCGAGCGAACGTGGCAGAACATGCACGCCTCCGATGTGCTACAGAACGCCGACGTGATGGTATCGAGAAACGCTGACAGTGGCGTACGTATCACGATGCGTGCAGAGGACAGGGGCAATCAGACAATACGTATCGGTGCTCGCATCGATAATGAGCGGTATACGCAGGGCAGCGTGGACATCATTCATGAGAACCTTTTTTCAACCGGTATTCGAGTGGCGGTGCGAGGTATTCTGAGTCAGCGTATCGGACAGATATCAGCCTCTCTTGAACTGCCGAGGATCGGTGGAACACTTTGGACAGCATCGTTGCGCGGATATTCGAGTTTCCGAGATGTGTGGATCTACCAAGATGAGGCGGGGCGTCCGGCAACGGAACCCATGCCCCAGCGCATCGATGAGTACTCTGAGGACCGATATGGCTTCAGGCTCAGCGCCGGACGTCAGTTAGAACGCAACGGCGTGCTCCTTGGCGAGTTTCGCTATGAGCAGCAACGCTATCGAGACCTCACAGCCGATGCCGATCCATCCTTTCAGCCCCTTGCCACACTTCGGGCAGTAGCGAGATGGGATGACCGCGACCAAACTGATTTTGCATCAAGAGGCAGAACGATCGACCTCACCGCAGAGTCGTCCATCCTCAGTCTCTCCAACAGTCTTTCCTTTACCAAGTTCACCGCTGCTGCGAGTGCCGTAGTAGACCTAGGATCCGTTGTGCTTACTCCCGGTGCGTCCATCGGAGCAGCGGACCGGACACTTCCTTCGCCTGAATTGTTCAGTCTCGGCGGACAGGATATGTTCTTTGGATGGCGCGAAGACCAACAACGCGGACGTCAAATCGTCGTAGGAAATGTTGACGCTCGGATAAAGCTCCCCCTTCGCATCTTTTTCGACTCCTATGTCTCTCTTCGGTACGACATCGGTGCGATCTGGGAGAATCCCGAGAACATTCGCATTGGTGACATGAATCACGGGCTTGGACTAACAGTAGGGATCGATACGCCGGTTGGTCCGGCACGTTTCTCTGTTGGCCGTTCCTTCTTCTTCCTCGATGATCCGGCGGCTATCGGTTGGGGGCCAGTTCTCCTCTACTTCGCCATCGGAGCTCGGTTGTAAATTTGTCTATGGGTCAGATCTTCGACCGCATCAAACGCATCGCCAAGAGCTACGGCAACGATGCAGATCATTCAACTACGTGGGCCGAGAGCATACTCTCGTCTGATGACGACGAATTGCGTCGCATCATCGAGGAGCTGAGTTCCGGTGAGCCATCTCGTCAAACTCACACCAACCACCAGCCCCCTCCCCCACCTCCTACGTCTATCCCGGATGATGTAATGAGAGCGCACACCACGCTGAACGTGCCGGTCGGAGCTACACCTGCAGATATGAAGATGGCCTATCGTACGGCCATCGCTCAGTGGCATCCCGACAAGTTCGTGAATGTGTCGCCGGAGGAACATACACGGGCGCAGCAACGGGCTCGCGAGATCAACGCGGCCATCATCACGCTGAAGAATCACTATCGCTTCTCATGAGGTAATGATGGAAAAGAACATCTTTCAACGCATCATCGATCGTGAGATCCCTGCAACCATTGAGTACGAGGACAATGAGATCATCGCGATCCGGGACATTGCTCCAAGTGCTCCTGTGCACGTGCTCATCATTCCAAAACGGGCCATCACTAGTATCAATGCTACTGCCGAAGCGGATGTTGAGATCATCGGCAGGGTCTTCCTCGTAGCCCGCGATCTCGCAAAGAAATTCGGCATCAACGAGAGTGGCTATCGAGTAACGACCAACATCAATTCTGATGGCGGACAAACGGTTCCTCATCTGCACTTTCATCTTCTTGGCGGTCAGCCTCTCGGACGCATGAACAGCGCTCAAACATCGGGTCACGGAACTGCCTCCCCATACCGTGGAATCCTGCGCGAGGCCGGCATTCTGATCCTCTGCGCTATCGGCCTTGCCATTGGGTTCAACATGATGAACTCGAAGAGCCTAAGCTGGGTCAAGAAGGAGTATGAGAAGGTAACGGCATCAACAAGCGACCTCGACAAATACCTCACAACTCCTACAGCTCCTGCAACCCAACCACAAGAAGCAGCTCAGAACACTACTCCATCGTCCGAGGTTGCCGAAACAACGAAGACAGACACTACAACAACTTCAGCAGCAAAGCCAACTCCTGCGTCCGAGAAACCGACCTTTGTTGCAGAGCCTGGGGTTGTGAAGGAGATCACCTACGATCAGTTCTCACGTTTGATGGCATCAGCCCCCTACTATCTCATCGACGCACGCGGCTCAGACAAATACGCAGAAGGTCATATCGGCAATGCAGTGAATTTCTACGGTGCAGAGGCACAAGCACGCATTCCCGACATGTTATCGAATGTGCCACGGGACCGCGTTATCCTCATCTACTGCGATGGCGGTGAGTGCGAGCTCTCCCACCACGTTGCCGATGTCCTCAAGCAATTCGGGTACGGCCCCATCTTCATTTTCACAGGGGGCTGGGCAGAATGGAAAACAAAGCACTAGGATGATACAACCCCCTTCACGACAACTTCTCCGTCAGCTCGCAGTGAGATTCGGCCTCATCGGCGAATCCCCGGCGATGGTCCAGGCCTTGGCCCGACTCCTCCAGGTGGCACCGACAGATCTCTCCGTGCTTATCACGGGCGAGACAGGCACTGGCAAGGAAGTGTTCGCTCATGCTGTGCACGATCTAAGCATGCGCAAGAAGTTCCCGTTTGTGAGTGTCAATTGCGGAGCAATCCCCGAGACTCTACTCGAGAGCGAGTTGTTCGGTGCAGAGAAAGGCGCTTTTACCGGTTCCGTTGAGCAGCGCAAAGGATTCTTTGAGACGGCACATCGCGGCACCATCTTCTTGGATGAGATCGGCGAGATGCCAATTGGCACACAGGTGAAACTGCTACGCATTCTTGAGAGCGGTGAATATTCACGACTTGGTTCATCGGACGTACTCAAGGTTGACATTCGGCTTGTTGCCGCAACCAACCGCGATCTCGCCTACGAAGTGCGTCAAGGCAACTTCCGTCAGGATCTCTTCTTCCGCCTCAACAGCGTGAACATCCACCTGCCGCCGCTGCGTCAGCATCCTGAAGATCTCCCTCTCCTCATTGAGCATTTCGCTCATCGAGTTGCAGAGAAGCAACAATTGGAATACGAAGGCATCGACAACAGAGCCATGGAGATCCTCGCATCGATGCCATGGCCCGGCAACGTGCGTGAACTCCGCAACCTTGTCGAAACGATGGTCACACTCGAACAAGGGTCACGCATCACCGAAGACATAGTGCTGCGGTACCTGCCTGCCCCCTCTCAGAATGAACTTCTTGGCACACCAACAACAGCACTGATCAGAGTTGCAGACGTTCCCAAGCCAACGCATGATGCGGATATTCAAATGATGTATCGCACGTTGCTACAGCTTTCCGCGGACGTTGCTGAAGTGAAGACCGTGCTCAGGCATCTCTTGAATATGTCGGTCGATCTACAGCCCACCAACAGCGTCGTTACCCCTTCCCCAGCAGGTGTACAGGGTCAACCGATCAAGATCGACCCCGTGCCCGAGGAACTTGAACTTGCCTCGCTTGAACGCAAAGCCATTGAAACAGCACTCCGCAGAACTCACGGCAACAGAAGAGAAACGGCAGAGCTTCTCGGCATCAGCGAACGAACGCTGTATCGGAAGATCGAGGAGTATGGACTTCAGTGAATAGCGAACAGCGAATAGCGAATAGCGAATAGTGAATAGCGAATAGCGAACGGAGAGCAGCGAACGGAGAATTGAATTGAGTAGCCCATGACGAAGTCATGGGAATTGAATAGCGAATAGCGAATAGCGAATAGCGAATAGCGAATTTGGAGACGACGATGATCAAATACGTGATGATGCAAATAGATGGAAAAGAGGTGCGCTGCGATCTGAGCGCTCCTCTCGACATTTCGTTGCACATCAGTGGCGAAGAAGCTCCCAATGCGTTCTGGTTGCCGAAGGCGGAGTTCAATGCCTTTCGAATGGGGTCCTTTGTTGGCTCTATCGAAGAGGGTGGTCCGGTTCGCTGCGATGTAGTGACTCTTGCTCCGCATGGCAATGGCACACACACGGAATGTGTGGGGCACATCGCTGGCAAGAAGTTCCTCATCACCGAGTGTATGACGGACGTGCTCGATCTCGCGACTGTTGTGACGATACCTCTCGAGTTGGTAGGGGGCGATATGGTCGTGACCAAGGCGGCTCTAGATGCAGCTTGGACGGATCGCTCCTGCAGCACGCTCATCATCAGGACGATGCCCAACGACTCAACGAAGTGTGACCGTGTTTGGTCGGGCCACAATCCTCCGTACATGCACATCGATGCAATGCGTCTTGTGGTAGAGCACAACATTCGTCATCTCATGATCGATCTGCCATCTGTTGACCGAGAGGAAGACAGTGGTGCCCTTGTTGCCCATCACGAATTCTGGCAGTGGCCTCATGCGCCTCGCACGGAGTGCACGATCACAGAGCTCATCTACGTGTCCAACGATATTCAGGACGGGCGTTATCTTGTCATGTTCAACGTAGCTCCTTTTGATGGCGATGCTGCTCCATCGCGACCCATGTTGTTTTTCCCTTCCTAGTCAGAGGTCCGTCATGTTCCGCTCAATTATGCTGCTGCTGATCTTGGCTGTTGTTACCATCGCAGCAACAACAAAGTCAGATCGATGGCCGCGCGAGATGCAGCACGAAAAGGGCACGATCGTCATGTATCAGCCAGAGTTGGAGCTGTTTGACGGGACCAAGCTCGAAGCTCGCGCTGCTGTCTCGATCAAACGTCCATCCGATACTGCAGCTGTGTTTGGAGCCGTATGGATCTCGTCAACCGTGAACGTGGATCGTGACCTGCGAATGGTCTATATCAAGACGCTGCAGATCACCAATGTGCGATTCCCTGAGTCGGTGAAGGACCAGGAGACTCTAAAGAAGACGATCGCCGAGGCGCTCATGAAGGATCTGCCCCCTCTCAGCCTTGACGAACTCGTGACAGCAATGGATGCCGTGAAGGCTCAGAATAACAACGCAGCAAAGTTCAAGAACGATCCGCCGGAGATCATCTACGCAACATCACCAACGGTGCTTGTGTTCATCGATGGCGATCCGCGGTATGAGGCCATCGAGAAGAGTGACGTTGAACGGATCATGAATACGCCGTTTCCGATCTTCAGAACCAAGGGCTCAACGGCGCTACACTTGTACACCGGGCAATATTGGTATACGACTACGGATGTGGCCGGGCGTTGGACCGTTGAAGCAGCGGCCCCGAAGGACCTTGCTCCGATAGCAAAACAGGTGGACGATCAAACCAAGGAAGCAAACGGGGGTACAATGCCGAAGAAGGCAGAGAAGCCCTCAACGATCATCGTTCGCACCAAGCCATCGGAGCTCTTGATGTTCACAGGAGAGCCGAGTTTCGATCCGATCTCGGGCACTCAATTGATGGCTGCCAAGAATACAGAGGCCAGCGTCTTCATGGACATCTCATCGCAGATGACGTACGTGGTCCTCAGCGGCAGATGGTTCCGCACCAAGAATGTGAAAGCAGGTCCTTGGGAGTTTGTTGCATCTGATGCGCTTCCGGCGGACTTCAAGAAGATCCCCGAAGGTTCAACGTATGACGAGGCTCTTGCCTACGTTGCAGGGACAAGTGCTTCACGTGAAGCAGTCCTTGATGCGAGCATCCCGCAAACCGCGGCTGTTGACAGAGCCTCGGCAACATGTACTGTGACGTATAAGGGTGAACCAGAATTCAAGGCCATAGAAGGCACAACGATGAAGTATGCCGTGAACACGAGTTCGTCGGTGCTGCTCATCGATGGGAAATATTTTGCCTGCGATAACGGTGTATGGTTCGAGAGTACCTCCGCTAAGGGGCCATGGACTGTTTCAACGAAACGTCCGGATAAGGTGGACGAGATCCCTCCCACCTCTCCCGTGTACAACACGAAGTATGTCTATGTCTACGAGAGCACACCTACCGTTGTCTACCTAGGATATACACCAGGCTACACAGGATCCTACGTGATGGGACCAACGGTGGTCTATGGAACCGGATATTGGTATCACCCGTATGGTCCTTACTACTACCCATACCATGCCACGTACGGATTCCACATGGTGTATTCTCCGTACCACGGTTGGTCTGCCGGCGTTCATGTCCACTATGGATATGGTGGCTACTGGGGTCCGCCAATGTACCGTCCACCTTATTACCACCACCCGCCGTACGGATATTATGGCAACACGCATGTGAACCGAAACGGCGCCTATTATGGTGGCTATCCAAATCGCAACAGCAATATGTACCGCGGAAGTGGCAGCGGTTCGGTCGGAGCACGGCCTGGAGTGCAGCCTGCACGTCCGCCGCAGGCTTCGACAAGACCAAGTACACAACCGTCAACCAGACCAAGCACGCAGCCGTCCACTCGACCATCCAACAATGTGATGACGGATCGGTCAGGGAATGTGTACCGCCCTTCTTCGTCCGGCTCCGGCTTTGAAAGCCACAACGGTTCGGGATGGCAACAGTCAAACAATGCTCCAACAAGGGATCTGCAGAACAGCCAGACACAGAGAGATCGCAGTCAAATGCGCTCATCAAACTCAAGCGCGTCACGACCAAGTTCTTCGCCTTCTACGCGACAATCCGCACCGCGCGGCGGTGGCGGTGGCGGTCGGCGCAGATGAGCATGCGTCACGTTTTCCTCGGCTCAAGCCACATAGACAACGGATGCCTTGTCGGTGCGTGGTATATTCGAAGTCGCAACGATGAGTGGTCCTCAACCATTCGTTGGATCAATTTTCGAAGGTGACGTATGTCCCGCACTCTCAACAAGGTGATGCTGATCGGTAACGTCGGGAAGGATCCCGAGGTCAACTTTACGCCTACAGGCGTGAAGGTCGCACAATTCCGTCTCGCTACATCCGAGACTTGGAAGGATAAGGATGGGGCTGTCCAGGAACATACAGACTGGCACACGATCATCGCATGGCGGGGCTTGGCTGACGTTGTTGAGAAGCTGGTTCGGCGTGGCACACGCATCTATGTTGAAGGCAAGATCCAATCTCGTTCGTTTGAAGATCGCGATGGGAACAAACGCTACGTGACGGAGATCGTTGCCGATAATCTTTTGTTGCTCGATCCTAAGAAGGCGGAACATTCGGATGCGCCGCCTGCTCAAGGGTCGGACGACATTCCGTTCTGATCATCCCGGAGAATTTCTCTTGAACGTATCGCGTAGTACCGAGATCCGCGTTGGATTGGTAAGCCTTGTCTCGATCGCCGTCCTCATCGGCGGCATAATGATCGGCAAGGGCATCAGTTTCAGCCCGAACAAACGAACGATCAGCATCAGACTCGCCACCTCCGGCGGGGTGGAAACAGGGAGCCCCATTGTTGTCAATGGTGTGAAGCGAGGCTCTGTGGCAGATGTGTCCGGCAACAACGGTTCCGTTCTTATCCACGCCGACATCGATGATGCTTCAGATCTCAAAACTGACGCAACAGCCACAGTCACGATCCTTGAGATCACCGGCGGGAAGAAGATCGAGATCAATCCCGGCAAGGCTGCGGGAACGTTTGACGTCAATACGGAAATGCCAGGTACGGTTGCCGCAGATATCGGCGGCCTCGTCACATCACTCGGTGAGGTGAGCGGAAGTGCCGTGGATCTCGTGCGCCGACTCGACACGATCAGCGCGTCTCTCACAGAGTTGCTACGCGATGGTTCCTTTGTGACGAATGTCAAAACGATCTCCTCCGATGGCGCCCTCCTTGTGACGGATGTGCGGACATGGTTCAGTCAGAACCGCGCGCCCCTTACCGCATCTATTCGCGACCTGCGTGAGATCTCGACAACCCTGCGCGAAAGTGTTGACCGCAACGAACCAAAGGTATCTCAGATCATCGACCGTGCCGACAAGGTCCTGTTGAATCTCGAGACAACTCTGGCAAAAGCAGATGGCGCGATCATCGGCGCTGACACTCTCATCGCTCGCATTAACGGTGTGGTGAATGATATCCGCACCAATAAGAGTCTGGTGAACATGCTTCTGTACGACGAGAAGATGGCCGCCCGGCTCGATTCCACCCTTGCGAATCTCCGTGTTCTGTTGCGCGACTTCGGCAAGAACGGCATCAACGTCAATGTTGAACTCGGTCACGTTCCTTGATCATGGCTACGCGATCTACGTTCCTGACCGACGAACTCAACGACTACATCACGGCTCGATTCTCCTCCGAGACCGATGAGCTTCGTCGGCTTAACACCGAAGCAGAAGCAGAAGGCATCCCGGCGATCTCGATCTCTCCGGAGCAGATCAACTTCCTGCAGATCATGTTGCGTTCCATCAACGCACGAACGGTTCTCGAGATCGGTTCGCTCGCTGGATATAGTTCCATTGCTATGTCATCTGCCCTCCCACCCGACGGCAGACTCTATGCGTGCGAGTTCCTCTCGGCACACGCCCAGTTCATTCGACGTAAGGTTTCTGAACTCGGGCTCAGCAACACGATCACGGTCTTGGAAGGGGCTGCCCTGGAGACCATTACTGAACTCTTTGCCCAGTCGGACATCGTTCTCGATGCAGTGTTCATCGATGCCGACAAGCCGAAGTACAGCGCATATCTAGACCTTGTTCTCCCTCGCCTGCGTCTTGGCGGACTCGTCATCGGCGACAATGCCCTTGCCTGGGGTGAGGTTGCACGGAGTGCCACCACAACATTTGAGCCGCACAATGTTCAGGCCCTGGATGCGTTCAATACTCGCATGAGCACACATCCGCAGCTTCTTAGCACCCTCGTTCCGCTTGGCGACGGAATGGTCGTAGGCATCAAGATCTCATGAGATCAATTGTCCTGGCCATCGTCGTTCTAACGTTGTTGTCGTGCAAGAGCACCCACAAACTCTCGCACGAGTTCGATCTGCGTGATGGCGGCGAACGGATGTCAGAAACACGATTTGTTTCTACACGCCATATCGACTCCGTAGACATCGCAGCGTTGAAGACCGACGTTTGGAAGCTCGAGCACTACTCCTACCCCGACTCCATTCGACTCTTCGTTCGCGTCCTCGACACAAACGGCTACGTGGTCACACACATGGCCGCCCCCTACAAGAAACAAGGCGCGCCCGACTATTTCCCGATCCTCACAGAACACCTTGGTGTTCGTCGGAAGAAGAAGTCCGTTGATGTGCCAACCTTCCGCGTTCGCGAATACGGAGAGCAAGATTCCGTCCCAACCAACATCGCTCTGGCCATCGATTGCTCAGGTTCGATGAAGGGGGCTAAGGAGTCCATCGATCACGGAGCCGAACTCTTCATTGGATTGAAACGTCCGTGCGACAACATCTCTCTAACAGCCTACCACAAAGAGATCAAGGTTGTCTTCACGCTCTCCAGCGACACAGGATCGATGTTGCGAGAGTTCCGCGAGTACAAGAAGTATTCACAAGGTCTGTTCACCGCAACGTACGACGGCATCCTCAAGACGTTGCAGACCCTCAAGGATGTCCCTCTCGATCAACCAAAGGTCTGCGTGGTCTTTGCTGATGGCGACGAGAACCTCTCCTCGACCAAGGTGAGCGACATCTTTGAATACGCCACCAAACACAACATCTCCATCTACTGCGTTGGATTCGGATATGCGCAGGATGAGCCCCTTCAAGACCTCTCCCTCTATACCGGTGGTAAATACTACCGAGCATACACCAAGAGAGATCTGCTCGCGATCTTTCTCGATATCTATCGCAGTCTTCGCAACTACTACCTCGTGACCTATACACCTCCTCGGTACGAAGGTCTCCATACGGTTGACTTGACCGTTCAGGTGCCTGGACGCGACACCATGATCGCTCGTGGTGTGTATGAGAAGACGCCGCTCACACCGATGGATCCACGAGATGAATTCTCAAAGCCGATTCTCTTTGCCTTCAATCAGAGCGTGATCGATACAGCATCGTTCTACATCCTGGACGAACTCTCAGATGCATTGGAACGCTATGATCGCGTGGTATTGGAGGTTCAGGGTCACACCGATAATGTTGGTACAGAAGAGTACAACATGACCTTGTCTCAGGCCCGTGCTGAAGCTGTGAAGTCTGCCCTTGTGAACAGAGGTGTTGATGCAACGCGACTTCGTACGCGTGGCTTTGGCTTTATGATGCCCGTGGTTCCCAATGACTCCGATGAGAACCGCGCGAAGAACCGTCGGACGGTCTTCCGCATTCTTCGCAAGTAACCAGACGCTCGTCTGGGTTAGCCCCCTATCTTTGCCGCATGTCCCGCACACCCCTAATGCGACTATTGCGTCGCGCGATCAATGCCGCTCAGCATGATGCGTCACGTCGCGACTTCATCCGCACTTCTGCCATGGCCGGTGCTGCCTTGGCCCTGCCGTCGTTTCTTAGTGGTTGTGGCAAACCATCGGAGCTGAAGGTAGATCGCACAGTGAAGGTTGCCGTGGTCGGCGCCGGACTTGCCGGACTCCATGCCGCATGGCTCCTCCACAACAAGGGTGTGAACGTTGATGTGTATGAGGCTTCAAAGAGAGTAGGGGGCAGGGTGATGACCTCCCATGATCTTCTCGTGAACGGAACCTGGACCGAACTTGGCGGTGAGTTCATCGATAGCGGTCACGGAGACATGCTCACACTAGCATCGCAATTCGGCGTTGAACTTATCGACACAGAAACAACGCGGCTTGGCGAGGACGACACCTTCTATTTCTTTGGGCAGCACTTTACGATGCAGGACATCGTAACCGAGATCTCGCCCTACCTCGACAGGATTCGTGAAGATCAGGGCCGCATGCCCCCTTCCATGACAGATCTGAAGAACAGTCCGGCATCTGCCCTGGATGCAATGTCGCTCGACACCTATCTCGCATCGATCGGTGTTGGCGGATGGCTCCGCTCCTTCCTCGAGGTTGCTTTTGTGACCGAGAACGGATTGGAACTTGGCGAGCAGAGCGCGCTGAACTTCATCATGATGGTCTCGCCTGATGTGGCGGACGGATCGTTCCACACATTTGGTGCGAGTGACGAGCGATTCGTTGCTAAGGGCGGCGTTCAACAGATCACCGACCGACTGGCAGACCCGCTACGCACTTCTATCCATACAGGACACAAGCTTACACGCATTGAGCGCTCCGGCACACGTTTCGTGTTGACCTTCCGTAAGGACACAACGAACTATGATGTTCTTGCAGATCATGTTGTGCTGGCCATACCGTTCACGATGTTGCGCGATGTAGAGATGGATGTGGATCTCCCGGAGATCAAGAAGCGAGCCATCAACGAACTCCGCTATGGAAGCAATGGCAAGATCCTCATGGGATTCGAAGAGCCGTTTTGGCAAGCGGATGGCAACTCCGGTTCAATACTTACAGACCTACCATTGCAACTGGTTTGGGACAACACCTACCTCCAACAAGTGAAGGGGGCTGGCCTAACGATGTATTATGGCGGAAGCATGAGTCGAGTGATCGGCAGCATGTCCATCGAGCAAGTTGGAACGATGATGATGGAACACCTCGCAACAGTCTGGCCGTCGTTTGCCAACGTAACGCGAGGCAGAACTGAGCGCATGCACTGGCCGTCGTACCCATATGTGAAGGCATCGTATTCTGCCTATGGGCCTGGACAGTGGACACTGTTCTATGGCACAGAGTGCGAGTCAGTAGGCAACCTGCACTTTGCCGGCGAGCACTGCAGCTTGCAACACAAGGGATACATGAACGGTGCGGCAGAGACCGGCCGTTACGCTGCCGAGAAGATCCTCGCCGCGATGGCCTGAGCAACATTCTGCCCATCGAGTGCGGCAGACACAATGCCCCCTGCATACCCTGCACCTTCGCCACTTGGGAAGAGTCGGCGAACGTGGATGTGCTCACGCGTGACAGCATCGCGCGGAATACGAACAGGGGATGAGGTGCGTGATTCAACACCTACCATCACTGCTTCGTTGGTAAGATAGCCGCGCATGGATCGGCCGAACTCGCGTATTGCTTGGCGAAGTCTGCCGTCGATGTTCGGTGGAAGAATGCTCTGGAGATCTATGCTGACGTGACCAGGGATGTATGATGTCTTTGGAATGGATGCCGACGTCTTGCGGTCGAGGTAGTCAACCAACCGTTGCGCCGGAGCACGTTGCGATCCATCACCATTACTTGCAAATGCCGCGCGCTCAACCGATGCCTGATACTCCATAGCGGCTAAAACGCCTGACGAGGAGAACGCCGACCAATCATCTGGTTCGACCGCTACTACGGTTCCGGAGTTTGCGAATGGCGAGTCGCGTCTGGACATCGACATCCCATTCACTACGATCTCGCCCGGGGCTGTTGCAGACGGCACGATGAGTCCACCCGGACACATACAGAACGAGAACACCCCACGTCCGTCTGCCTGACATACAAGCTTGTACGACGATGCCGGCAGATTCGGGTCGCGCGGTGCATGATGATACTGGATCTGATCGATCAGTTCTTGCGAGTGTTCGATACGCACACCCAATGCAAATGGTTTGGCTTCGATCGCGATCTTGTTTCGAACACAGATCGAGAACACATCGCGGGCACTATGTCCTGTTGCAAGGATCACCGCATCACCAAGCAGTTCAATGCCCGACTCAAGAGTTACACCACGAACGCTACGTTCACCCTTCGCATCCGTGTGCATCACAACATCCGTCACAAACGATTCAAAGTGTACTTCGCCGCCATACCGGAGGATCGTCTCACGGATGGACTGCACAACCAGCCACAGTTTGTTCGATCCGATATGCGGATGTGTATCCACGAGGATGTCGCGCGTGGCTCCATGATCAACGAGCAGTTGCAGGACCTTTTCGATACTGCCGCGTTTGTGGGATCGGGTATACAACTTTCCATCGGAGTATGTCCCGGCGCCCCCTTCACCAAAACAGTAGTTCGAATGCGGATCCACAACACCATCTTGTTGGATGGAGCGGAGGTCACGTCGGCGAGCGCGCACATCCTTCCCTCGGTCCACAACCACTGGGGTTATCCCATGCTCAAGCAACTCGAGTGCGGCGAAATATCCGGCCGGTCCGGCGCCAACGATCACGACCCGCTTTGTAGGATCTGCCTGTTTCAACCCATCCAGCAACGACGGTTCAGAGGGGGCTTCTTCATCAACGAACACATCTGCTACGATCCGTATCCGCGGCATACGTGAGCGTGCATCCACTGAACGTCGGACAAGTTGAACAGACGTAACGGTATCAAGTGCTACATCCGCTTCGCGGGCGGCATGGACGCGCACCGCAGCCGGATCGGCAGCTTGCGAGGGCGAGAGAAGGAGGTCGATCCGTTTGTGCATACCGCAAAATACAGTATGACGGTATGACGGTATGACGAGAGTCTACCGAGTATAAACGAACGAAACTGTCTGCACTCTGTCTTTCAAACGCCGAACGACAAGACGCAGGCCCGGCGCTTTGCCAATTAGACTCGGTGCGATATCGTGCTCAAACACCCCGCTTGAGATCGGAGTCTGAGATTCTATTGAACCGAGACCATCGTAGATCTCGATCACGGACGGCGAAACATTCCCGTCAAGTAGCACTGTGGTTCCGCGCATCTCAAGGTGTGCAGTGCCAAATGCTGCTTGTTCATAGACGGAGGTAGGTCCTGCCAGTTCAAACTTCTCGTAGATATTCAAGAGGTTGAACGGGGCCTGTACAAAATCAACCTGACCTTGGAGTATATCTGGCTTATTGTCTCCATTGCCGTCTCGAATCACTCGAAACTGTTTCAATCGCACATGTGAGCTGACAGTAAGGTATCCGAATGGTTTTGAAATATTGTCGAGCCGTGCGAAATACATCTCTTCACCCGTACCCGCTTGAAAGACAACAAGCGGAACGCCGAAGACATGGCTATCAGGAACCGTTCCATAGATCCACAGTTGGTCATCCGTTATACGCGTAACCCTCTCAAGGTCTCGATTTGCGAGACGATCAACGACTGTGTTGTCAGCACCTGTTGATGTCTTGAATTTTCGGTAGATATAAACATCACCCTTTTTGCCATCCTTCCCAACGAACCACTCCTTGGGTTGCTCACAACCATCACAGCGTAGTGACAGGGAAGAGAAGTCTCGCCAGCTGAACTCAAGAGAATCCGGATTGACCTCAAGGATGCTTAACTCCATTGCATACAGCTTATCATTTGGGCTCCCCGCTGTATCTCGTGCGATCACCACCAAGCCGTCCTTCGTGACTGTTTCGGTGACGATAGTTCTACCCGGGACAGCGGGAACGTGTATCGTCTTATCGCATTCAAATGGAGTGAGAGATCCGTTCGGTACGATGTTGTACCATACGGAGTCGTTGATTGAACGTACAACAAGATCTGGCTGATCGTCACCGACAAGATCTGTGGTAAATGCATCCTCTTTGAACGACGGACCACGCAGACAATACCTCAGATTCTCCTCGGTCACAAAGGAAGTCGTATCACCGTTGCATTGGAATGCCTCAACCATTATGTCGGCATGCCACTGAGGAGCAGGTGCACCAGATACGACTCAACGACTTTGTTGGTCGGCCTCCTTGGAAGTCAAACATTGTACTCACAGATATCAGGTTGGCTGCCGAGTCTCTGTCGAGTTGCCGGACATGTGAATCTTTCAACGTACAATAAGCGTTCCCACCAATCCCTACCACCTGCAATAGGTCCATACCGGTTGCACAGAGATTGGTGACGCTTTCCATTTCATAAATACCGTACAACTGCGAAGTGCTGTTAGGATCTTTCTCAAAACTCACGTTCTCGAACCAGATTCTGTCCGCCGTTCTTGTATCCAGTCTAACCGGGTCTTGAGCAGACACGTACTGAGCCCCGACAAGTAGCAACACTAGTACGATGCGTTTCATGGTAACCCCTTTTGTAGATTCACACCAAAATGGCACAAGACTCCGATATCTACGAACGCATCTACGACATCGTCCGCCAGGTCCCTGTAGGACACGTAACGACGTATGGTTCTATTGCTCAGGCGATCGGCAGCCGATCCGGTGCCCGGCTTGTTGGGTGGGCCCTCAATGCTGTGGCGCTCTCCGACCGTACGGATATCCCCTGTCACCGCGTGGTGAACCGCCTGGGCGAACTATCCGGGAAGATGCATTTCGAGACGCCGTTTGTGATGCGCGAGCGGTTGGAGGCCGAGGGGGTGACGTTTTCCGGGGAGGCTGTTGACATGAAGAGGCATTTGTGGGTACCGCCAAACCTCGGCTGACCGTATCTTTGCCGTTCATGTCAAATCAAAGGAATCATATGAAGGTCTTTCTGACCGCTGCAGCTGCATGCTGCATCCTCGTTGCTTGTGATAAAGCACCAGAGGTAAACGAAGTAACACCAGCTACAGAAGCTGACTCATCTAGCTACGCCATCGGTCTTCAGATCGGCAAGTCGTTCAAGCAGCAGTCACTCGATGTAGAACTCAACATGCTGGCCGCGGGTATCCGCGACGCAATGGCCGAAAAGCCACTGCTGACCGATTCAGTTCTGCAGACCGTGATGATGAAGCTTCAAGACAAGGCCATGAAGAAGATGCAGGAAGAGCAGACCAAGAAGGCCGATTCTTCGCGCAAGCTTGGTGATGCATACCTCGCCGCAAATAAGACCAAACCGGGCGTTGTCACAACAGCCAGTGGCCTTCAATATCAAGTGGTTAGCGAAGGAAAAGGGCCGAAGCCAACAAAGGATAATACCGTCAAGGTACACTATACAGGTACGTTCATCGACGGTAAGGTCTTTGACAGCTCTGTTCAACGCGGCGAGCCGGTGGAATTCCCAATAACCGGCGTTATTCCTGGTTGGACTGAGGCGCTCATGCTCATGAACGTTGGATCGAAGTACCGCGTAGTGATCCCAAGCAATCTAGCCTATGGCGATCAAGGTATGGGTCAGACCATTCCTCCCGGCGCGGTACTCGTATTCGACGTGGAACTCCTGGCGATCTCCAAGTAACATCCTCTCACATCACTTTTCAGCAAAGCGATATGCGCACAATCATCATTCTTGCGATTGCACTTGTCGTCGGTATCGGCGCCACAGAGGCAACCGCCCAACAAGCAGTGAACAGCGTGAAACCAACAACACAAAAGGACTCGGCGAGCTACGCCGTAGGTATGCAGATCGGCAAGTCGCTCAAGGACCAAGGTCTCGATCTCGATGTGAATCAACTCACAGCAGGTCTGAAAGATATGCTGGCTGGCAAGCCCCTTCTCACCGATTCAGAACTTCAGGCTTGCATGACGGCACTCCAGGCACAAGCCATGGCGAAGATGCAGGCGGAGTCCGCCAAGAAGGGCGATGCGAACAAGGCAAAGGGCGAGGCATTTCTTGTAGAGAACAAGAAGAAGGCTGGCGTGATGGTCACACCGAGCGGACTTCAATACAAGGTTGTGACCGAAGGCAAGGGCAAGAAGCCAACCAAGGACAACACCGTGAAGGTGCACTACACAGGCACGCTCATTGATGGTACGGTCTTTGACAGCTCCGTCCAACGTGGTGAGCCGATCGAGTTCCCTCTCAGCGGCGTTATTGCCGGCTGGACGGAAGGTGTTCAGCTCATGACCGTTGGCTCAAAGTACATGTTCTATATCCCATCGAATCTTGCCTACGGTGCTAATGGTGCCGGGCAGACGATCGGCCCGAACGAAACACTCATCTTCGAAGTAGAGCTGCTCGATATCACAAAGTGATCCTCGAGACCATCCGGACTTTTTCCAAAGGGTTGTGCATCGTTGCACAACCCTTTGCATTTTGGGGGCATGAAGCCCTTCCTGCTCCATCATGCTCAGTTCACTCCAGCGCTTCTTGCGAGGCTACGCACCCATTACCCGGGGCTGGTGATCGTTCCTGGCCAAAGGCCGGAAGAAGCGTACGTAGAGATCGCCACGGTTTCTGATGAGACGTTGGAGCAGATAATTCTTGACCTGGAGTTCTTCGATCGCAACCCTAGTGTTCCCCTGGAGAACATCTGCGCACATCTGGCCCATTACATTCCAAACAACGAGAGCCAGCATGAGTTGATGAAGTACGCCCATTTGCTCGTTGAACTCAACGATAACAGTGCCGGCGCCGGGATCTACATGTGGGGCGATGCCGGTATCGGCAAGAGCCATATGTCCGTTGCCATCAGCAAGGTGTTTATGTCTCGGGGACTCAACCCGATCTTTATGTCGGCAGATGCCTATTCTTTTGATACCCGACTTGACCTCGAACCGGGTCAGGTTTGGATCATCGACGATATGAACTCCGGCTACGGCATTGCCTCCCGACTCTTCAAAAAAGTCGTAATGCACATCCACGACAAGGGTGGCAGGATGTTCGTCACGAGCAACAAGCCTTACGACCAACTTATGCATGAGGCGTTCGTTGGGGACGGGGATGCCAACCGCATGCGGTATGACGACCGCACAAAGGGGATGTTCAAGATCCTCCACGTTACTGGATCGAGCTACCGTCAAGAACATGCGTGGTATAATTCTCCGTAACTTTGCTGATTCCCTTCAATCGCAAAGTTCTTCTCGTGTATCTCATCCCCGTCATCGCACTTCTCGCTCTCCCGCTCCTTGGCACGATCTATGCCATTTGGGCTGCGTTTCAGGGCGACATCTCAACATTCAATGTCCTGATGTGTGTCATCGGCGTTATCCTCACCGAATACGGCATCACCATGGGCTATCATCGTCTCGTTGTCCACAAAGCATACGAGCCGCACCCTGTACTAAAAGCAATTGTCCTGGCACTTGGCTCCATGGCATTCCAAGGCCCGGTGGTGAATTGGGCTTCGGTTCACACCAAACACCATGCCTTTAGCGACCAAGAAGGCGATCCGCACTCACCTACGATCAGTGGCTTTCTTTACGCCCACTTCGAATGGTTGCTTGCGATGAACACCCCCAACATGAACGAGATCAAGGCCAAATGGGGTGCCCGTTACACCAAGGATCCGATGATCGATTGGTTCTCCCGCACCTTCCTTTTCTGGGGACTCGGCAGCCTTGTGATCCCGGCCATCATCGGATATTTTGTAGGGGGCGGTCATGGCGCTTGGATGGGCTTCATCTGGGGCGGCTTGGTTCGCATCTTCATCTCTTCGCACGTTACATGGAGCGTGAACTCTGTCTGCCACTACGTTGGCGGAAGGATGTTCACCACAACAGACAAGAGTCGGAATAATTTCATCGTTGGCATTCTCGCTCTTGGCGAAGGCTGGCATAATAATCACCACGCCTTCCCTGCTTCTGCCTTCCACGGTATGAAGTGGTGGCAGATAGACGTTACGGGGCTTAGCATTCGCCTCTTCGAAGCGATCGGCCTTGTGAAGAAGGTGGTCCGTATTCCGGACAGCCTACTCGAGAAGCGCCGCGAAGACGGAAAGAAGTCCGCAGTGAACGTCCAGGTCCTCGCCATGACAGAAGATCCTGTCGAGGAAGAGGTGGCCTAACGGAGGCCTTCGTTCATGACGTTGTTCAGTGCTACGGATCTCAGTAAGTCGTACTACGAAAAGGTTCTCTTCGAGAACATCTCGTTTGGTATGCAGGACGGCGAGCGTATTGGAGTGATCGGCCGCAATGGTGCCGGCAAGACTTCACTCCTTCGCATCATCGCAGGAATAGACGTTCCCGATTCGGGTGAGGTCGCATTCAATAAAGAAGTGCGCGTAGAATATCTCGAGCAGCTTCCTGCGTTTGACGTGGACGACACGGCACTCCACGCCGTTGTCTCTGCATACGACGAATCACATGGTCACCTCGAAGACTGGGAACTAGAAACCCGAGCTCGGCAGACCCTTGGCAAACTTGGTATTCACGATCCGTCGAAGAACGTTCACATCCTCTCGGGCGGTCAGCGCAAACGCGTAGCCATCGCTCGAGCACTCATGGCTGAACCGGATCTCCTCATCTTGGATGAGCCTACCAATCACCTCGACACCTCAAGTGTTCAGTGGTTGCAGGACGATCTGCAATCAACAACACGCGGTCTGTTGCTCGTTACGCACGATCGGTACTTCCTCGATGCCGTCTGCACGCGCATCATCGAGATCGATCAGAACAGACTCTTCTCCTACGATGGATCGTATGAGCGGTATCTGGAGCGCAAGGAGTCGATGATCGCCGTAGCAGATGCCACAGCCGACCATCAACGCAACAAACTGCGCACGGAGCTTGCTTGGCTGCAGAAGGGTGCCAAGGCGCGACGGTCAAAACAGCAAAGCCGCATCGACTGGATCGAGAAGATGAAGAAGGAGCAGACCACTGCTTCTACAGAATTCCGCGACATCGACATTGAAGTTGGCGGCAGATTCCTCGGTGGGAAGATCATCGATGCCATCGACATCTCCGTTGCACCGATCATCACTGACTTCACCTACCGTGCGGCTCCCAAGGACCGCATCGGTATCATCGGTGCCAATGGCGCCGGGAAAACAACACTTCTCAATCTCTTGGCGGGCAAGAAGCCCCCTACTCAAGGCCACGTTACCATTGGTGACACTGTTTCGATCGGATTCTTCCAGCAAGAGATCAAGGATCTGCAGGAGAACGAAACTGTGGTGTGGAATGTGCGAGACATCGCTGAATACATCGACGTTGGGATCGGTCGCGAGCGCTACATCACCGCAAAGGAACTATGCGATCGGTTTGGCTTTTCCTCCAAACAGCAGCATGCATACGTTCATACTCTGTCAGGGGGCGAAAGACGTCGCCTTGGCCTGCTCCGTATCCTGATGTCGAACCCGAACGTTCTCTTCCTCGATGAGCCCACGAACGATTTCGATCTCGTAACGCTTTCGGCACTGGAAGACTACCTGGCCTTCTTTAAGGGTGTCCTGTTGATCGTATCGCACGATCGAGCATTCCTCGATAAGACCGTAGACACCATTTGGGCCTTTGAAGAGGGCGGTAGGATCAAGGAGTACCCCGGGAATTATTCGTCCTACCTTGAGAAGATCGAAGCAAAGCCGAAGAAGGGCTCGGCGAACAAGGAGTCTGGAGCAGGGGCCAAGGATCCGGGTTCACCAACAACGGAAGCCCCAAAGAAGTTGACCTATAAAGAGCAGCGCGAGTACGCTACTCTTGAGGCGAAGATCGCCGATCTGGAGAAGCAGAACGAAGAGATCGTTGCGTTGTTGGGATCAGGTAGCGGTTCCTATACAGACCATCAAGAGTGGGCCGCCAAACACGATGCGCTCATGGCTTCCATCGAAAAGGCAACCACCAGGTGGATGGAGCTTGCAGAACGGCTATCTTGACGTATGCACGTGAGCGTCTACACCCGACTCTTCAGCGAGCCGTTTCGGATCACCGAGCCGGAATTCGTTCATATCGCAGAAGATGCTCGTACGCGGGGCGACGCGCCGTCTGAGTGCAGTGCACTGATCGACCTAGCGTTTGCACGCATCCATATGGGCCAGGCATCCAAGGCGTTGGAGCCCATCCGCCGTGCGATCGATCTTGCGCAGGAACACGGCCTCCGTGTTCTTCACTTGCAGGCAAGACTCTGGCGCGATTGCGCCATTCATTTCAGCAACGACCACACTACTCAAACCTTGTTCGACGAACTCATCGTTGAACTCGCCGAGAGTGGACTTACTGACCTCGTCCCGGTTGCCATGGTTGTGCGTGCCCGTGAGCATGATAGGTCCAACGAGCGAGATCTTGCACTGAAGATCATCAACGATGCGTTTGTCGTGCTCAAAGATGTAGCAGACCCGTATGTGCGATCATTCGTGTACCGCCTTGCAGGGATGATTCTTCGTTCGGCGGAGCAATTCACGCAAGCGTTCACAGTGTTCGAAGAAGCGCGTTCCGCGGCTGAGCATGCAGGGCTGCTCTCCCAGCTTGCACGAACACTGAGCGCGATGGGATCCGCATATGTTGCGGACCAACGTCCTAAGGATGGACTTACCGAATTGCTTGTTGCTCTTGAGCTCTACCGGAAGCTCGAGATCAATGACTGGTATGTGGCAGAGACCAATCTCAATCTTGCCATCCTTCATGATCAGGGCCACGACCATACCAAGGCTATCGAATACGCTACACGTTCCAAGGAGCTCTTTGAAGCTGCCGGAGACCTTACAGAAGCCGCGAGAGCTGAGAACGTCATGGGCGTATTGTTCGAACGTATGGGTGACCTTGACAAAGCATTGCGGACGTATCAAGATGCCGATGCAAAGTTTAGGATCACACAAAGCAGAGGCACTTCGGCAACCCTGCCCTATGCCAATGCAGCCAACGTACTACGCATCCGCGGCAGATCGAAGGAAGCATTGGACATGCTCACCGAAGCGCTCGAACGCTCAAAGGCAAACGGCAGTGCCATTGGCGAATCGCAGGCCAATGCCTTCTTGGGATCGTTATTCGATGAAGACAACAGTCCGCTCTATGACCCAAAGAAGGCAGAAGAACATCTCCTGCGCGGCTACCAACTCGATCACCTTCGTGGCGGTTCGGCAAGCCCCCTTATCCTAGAACAACTCGCACAGTACTACGAGCATCATAAGGATTTTGAGCGAGCATTGCGATTCACGAAGGAGTTGTTCGACTACAGAGATCGCGTTCGTGATGAGTCAGTCCAACGCAGGATCTCACAACTCGAAGACCGCAGGCGGATCGAAGAGGCCTACAAGATCGCGGAGATCGAACAGCTCAGAAACGTGGAGCTCAAGGCCGCGCAGACACTCTTGGTCGAGAGTGAGAAGATGGCATCGCTGGGTCAGCTCACGGCCGGCATTGCCCACGAGATCAACAATCCCGTGACGTTCATTGCCAGCTCAGTCGCACCGTTGCGCAGAGATCTACTTGAGTATGAAGCGATCGGTGGCACTGGCCCCCTCGCTGATGAGCTTCGTGCAGAGATCTTTGAGCTCTTGGATGGTATTGAAACCGGTGCCCGACGGACGGCAGAGATCGTTAAAAGCCTGCGAACCTTTTCGAGGCTCGACGAAGGTTCCATCAAGAAGACCGACATTGTCAGTGGCATTGAAAGCACGCTCACGTTGCTCAACACCAGGATCCGTGGGGTGGTTGAGATCGTGAAGGAGTTCGACGAGGTCCCACACATTGAGTGCAGGGCCGGACAGATCAATCAGGTCATCATGAACATCCTCTCTAATGCGATCGATGCGTTGGAGAAGACCATAAACCCAACAATTCGTATCGGTGTCCGCAGAGCAGGTGCGAACCAGATCTCGATCACGATCGCCGATAACGGGAATGGGATCCCGGAAGAATCGGTGCCCCGGCTTTTTGAGCCGTTCTATACAACAAAGGATGTTGGAAAAGGAACGGGGCTTGGGTTGTCGATTAGCTATGGTATCATTGAGCGTCATCACGGACGAATCGAAGTCCACAATGACAACGGAGCCGTATTCTCCATCACTTTGCCGATCGCCCAACCAGCGAGCGACACGATCTAGAGTCAGCCATGAACACAGACCTTGCCCATATCCTCTACGTTGACGACGAAGAGTTCAACCTCACCGCATTTCGCGCAACGTTCCGCAGAAGCTTCAACGTCCACACTGCTCTGAGTGCGAAAGAAGGCGAAGAGATCCTCCGCACCCAACCGATCGAAGTGATCATCACCGACCAGCGCATGCCTGAGGTAACCGGTGTTGAGTTTCTCGAACGCGCGCGTGTTTCGAGACCCGAGTCTATTCGAATGGTCCTCACCGGTTTCGCAGATCTCGAAGCCATCATCAATGCCATCAACAAGGGCGAGGTCTACCGCTATATCACAAAGCCGTGGGACGAACATGAGCTGAAGATGGTGATCGATTCCGCCGTTGAGACGTACCGCCTGAGGTCGGAGAATAAAAGGCTTCTTGAGCACCTTGCTCGATACAACGAAGAGCTTGAACAGACAGTGGCGGAACGCACCAGCGAACTCAAACGCAAGAGCGACGATCTGGAATCCTCGAATAGGTCGGTGATCGAACAGAACCATCAGATCACGAGACTCAATGCCGAGAAGGCAGAACTTCTCGCACTTGCCGGCGAGGACCTTCAACGTCCGTTGAAGGAGATCCTCTATGCCGCTTCTCATGCCATTGAGCGCGACAAGAAGCTCAGCATCGATGATGCCATTGCATCCTTCATCACCGTGCGAAGTGCCGGAACTCGTATTCAAGCCGTCCTCGAGAATCTGCTCCTTCTCAATACCATTGAGAAGTCGGGCGTGGCCGTCTTCCCTACCCACCTCGACCCAGCAATGATCGTCCAAACCGTTGTGATGGGGCATTCTCATCGAGCCAAGGAAAAAGGCATCACGATCAATTTCGAGCGCGTAGGTGGATTCGGAATGGCCCATTCCGACCCAGCCGGCATTCAGACCATCGTGGATCACTTGCTCTCGAACGCACTCAAATTCTCACCCAAAGGTGCCACGGTGTCGATCTCTGTTGAAGCCAAGGATGGCGCTGCTACGATCCGCGTTGCCGACCAAGGCCCCGGATTCACAGACGCTGACCGTGCGAACCTCTTTACCAAGTTCGCCACCCACAGCGCAAAATCAACAGACGGCGAGCTCACAACCGGCCTCGGCCTGAGTATCGTGAAGAACTACGTCACAGCCCTGCAAGGGACGATCACCTTAGAGCCCCCTATCGGAAATGGGGCCGTGTTCGTTGTGGAGCTGCCTGCGATGCATCGCTGAGGCCAACCACAATGTCCCACGACTTCGTCGTGGGCTACATACTTCATTTCGTTATCCCATTTCTATTTCCCACGAATTCGTTTTCCCACGACTTCGTCGTGGGCTACATTCTTCATTTCGCTATCCCATTTCTATTTCCCACGAATTCGTCGTGGGCTACATACTTCGTTTCGTTATCCCATTTCTATTTCCCACGAATTCGTTTTCCACGACTTCGTCGTGGGCTACATTCTTCATTTCGCTATCCCATTTCTATTTCCCACGACTTCGTTGTGGGCTACATACTTCGTTTCGTTATCCCATTTCTATTTCCCACGACTTCGTCGTGGGCTACTTCGTTCATTTTCTGAAATCCGGCATGGAATGTCACGTTTATGGGTGAAAGGGGCACGATAGAGACAAATCACTGTACTCTGTCGCTAATGGTGGAAGGAGCCCCTTTATGCCACATTCCTTCGATAATGTGCTGTTGCATATTGTATTCGCAACAAAATTCCGAGAGAAGATCCTAGGAGACGATATCCGGAGTGAACTCCACGCATATATCGGGGGCATTGCGTCCAACATTGGGAGCGTCCTTCTTGCTGCCGGATCTGTGAGCGACCACATTCATCTACTTGTTTCGTTGCCTCGTACGTGTACACCGGCCAAACTCGTGCAAGACATCAAGGCCGGCTCATCAAAGTGGATACGATCGAAGGGCGGGAGATACGCTTGTTTCTCGTGGCAGGTGGGATACTCCGTCTTCTCTGTGTCTGCATTTGATAAGAAAGGGCTTGTGCGATACATCGAGAACCAAGCCTCACATCACGCAAGGGAGAGTTTCGAATCAGAACACCGGAAGCTCACAGTAAGGCATGAGATAGCTGTGAACGAACCGAATAAATGGGATTGAAAGCCCCGTAGGGGCGATATTCAGTAGCCCACGACGAAGTCGTGGGAATATGGAAATGGATTCGCGAAGTCATGGGAATATGGGAATGGATTCAGGAAGTCGTGGGAATATGGAAATGGATTCACGAAGTCGTGGCACCTCAGAAAGTTTGCATTTTTCGCCCCGTTGTACGATTTTTGTATCGATACCCACCCCGTACAACGACTAAGGTTCGATATGCAATCGCAAGCGTTAACGATCTCTCCCAAGTACCAAGTGGTGATCCCACAGGAGGTGCGGGCACAGATCGGACTCGTCCCTGGCCAGCGCGTGCGGTGGCTCATTCATGAAGGAATGCTTGTATTGGTACCGGTTCTCACCATAGATGAGATGCGTGGATACCTCAAGGATCATGATATTCGGCTGATTAGGGACAAAGAGAAGTTTGAGCCATGAAGACTGAACCAGTTGTTCTCGACTCCTCGGCGTGGATCGAATACGTTCAGAACGGACCGAATGCGGACGAATATGCACGTGTATTCAAGGGCAAAAACGTAGAGATCATCGTCCCCAGTGTGTGCATTTTTGAGGTGTACCGCTCGATCGAACGCATTGTCTCAATGCGTGAAGCAATGGCGGTCACGATGGGTATGCAGGCCTACGTTATCGACGAACTCTCTTCGGATAGAGCGCGTCAGGCAGCAGCGATCAGCAGAGCCCATAGTTTGTCAACGGCCGACGCCATCATCTATGCAACGGCTCAGTCCTATGGCGCAACACTCTACACACAGGACGCAGACTTCATCAAACTCCCCGGCGTAAAGTACTTCAAACACCGCCGTTAACTAGCACTCTAACAATCTAACAATCTAACACTCTAACAATCTAACATCATGGCAACGCAAGACCTCTCAATGATCTCCACCGTCTACAGCAATCTGCCGGGCAAGGTAGCCGCAGCGCGCAACGTGGTGGGTCGCCCCCTAACTCTCGCCGAGAAGATCCTTTACTCACACATGATGGATATGCCAACAACGGCGTATACACGCGGCGGTGCGTATGTGGACTTCAACCCGGACCGTGTTGCGATGCAGGACGCCACGGCACAGATGGCATTGTTGCAGTTCATGTCGGCCGGGATCCCCAAGGTTGCTGTTCCTTCAACGGTACATTGCGACCACCTCATTCGCGCTGAACACGGCGCCACATCGGATCTCGAGAAGTCGCTCACCGAGAACAAAGAGGTCTTTGACTTCCTCGCGAGCGTCTCCACCAAATACGGCATTGGTTTTTGGAAACCGGGTGCGGGCATCATTCACCAAGTGGTGATCGAGAACTATGCCTTCCCTGGTGGCATGATGATCGGCACAGATTCACACACTCCGAACGCAGGGGGCATGGGTATGCTCGCTATCGGTGTTGGCGGTGCAGATGCCGTTGATGTGATGGCGGGCATGCCGTGGGAATTGCAGATGCCAAAGCTCATCGGTGTGAAGCTCACCGGCAAGATGAATGGCTGGACAAGTCCGAAGGATGTGATCTTGAAGCTTGCGGGCATTCTCACGGTCAAGGGCGGCACCGGTGCCATCGTTGAATACTTCGGCGACGGAACAGCATCATTCTCCGCAACAGGTAAGGGCACGATCTGCAACATGGGCGCAGAGATCGGCGCAACAACATCGGTCTTCCCGTATGATGCATCGATGGAGAGATATCTCCGATCGACCGGACGCCATGACGTAGCGGATCTTGCCAACGGTGTTGCAGAACATCTTCGCGCAGACGCCGAAGTAGCATCCAATCCGGAAGCCTACTACGATCAGGTGATCCATATCGATCTTGATGCCTTGGAGCCCCATATCAACGGACCATTCACACCGGACCGCGCAATGGAACTCTCGGAATTTGTCAAGGCCGTCAAGACAAACAATTGGCCGGAAGAACTCCGCGTTGGTCTTATCGGTTCATGCACAAACTCCTCATACGAGGATATGAGTCGTGTGGCCGACATCGCCGCTTTTGCAGCTGCTAACGGACTCAAGGCCAAGAGTGAGTTTACTATCACGCCGGGCTCTGAGCAAGTGCGCGCTACTATCGAACGTGATGGCATCTTGGCAAAGATGGAAGCTATCGGCGGAGTGGTTCTAGCAAACGCCTGTGGTCCATGTATTGGACAATGGAAACGTCATGACGTCCAAGCGGGCGACAAAAACTCCATCATCACCTCCTTCAACCGCAACTTCACCGGTCGCAACGATGGCATCAAGGAAACCCACGCCTTTGTTGCATCACCGGAGACCGTTGCCGCATTCGTCCTTGCCGGCAACCTCACAACCAACTTCATGAAGGAGCCGATCGATGGCGTGATGTTGCAGCCACCAACCGGTCACGAGCTCCCGGAACACGGCTTCGTTCCTGATCCCGACGGCTTCATCGTACCCGCAGAAGATGGTAGGGGGCTGAGCGTGGTTATCGCACCGGAGAGCAACCGCTTGCAAGCACTTGCACCATTTGCAGCACCGAAGCCTGAGGAGTATCAGAACATGCCATTGCTTCTCAAGGCAAAGGGCAAGTGTACAACCGACCACATCTCTATGGCCGGACCGTGGTTGCGTTTCCGCGGTCACCTCGACAATATCTCCAACAACATGTTCATCGGTGCCATCAACTACATCAACGACACTGCCAACGCCGTCAAGAACACCTTCACCGGCGAATACGCAGAGGTACCCGCAACTGCGCGCGACTACAAAGCCCGCGGCATCTTCTGGGTTGTTGTTGGTGACGAGAACTATGGCGAAGGATCATCTCGCGAGCACGCTGCCATGGAGCCCCGTTTCCTTGGAGGCAAGGCCATCATCGTAAAGAGTTTTGCTCGTATCCACGAGACAAACCTCAAGAAGCAAGGCATGTTGCCGCTCACGTTCGTAAACCCATCGGACTACGACAAGATCCGCGAAGATGATCGTCTCTCCATCGACATCACCACCATCGCACCGGGCGCGCCAGTATCACTTGGCATCACACATGCTGATGGAACGAGCGAGACGATCGAACTCAAGCACACCATGAATGCTCAACAGATCGGCTGGTTCAAGGCAGGCAGTGCGTTGAACTTGATCGCAGGGCGGTAAGAGGCGAAGGGGCGAAAGGGCGAAAGGGCGAAGAGGCGTTCGTCACCCCGAGCGAAGTCGAGGGGGCGAAAAGTTTTAACGGCCTGCTATCCGAAAGGATGGTGGGCCGTTTCGTTTATTGCGTTTGTTTCTCCTTCTACCGGTACGAAGGTCGATAGAACTGAGCAGGGTTCAGTTTTGAGAGGAAGATGGGACTGTAGCACATCTTCGTCTTCCCCCTCCATCTATCACTTTCCTGCAGCACGAGAAACGCCAAGCGCGTCTCGTAGGTCCGTGCACCATGATACGCTTCTCTGTTCAACCGGATGAACTGATTTGGCGGGATAGGTAACGGAGACTGACCTAAACCGCATCCAAGACTGAGCTCCTCAACTCGGACCCATGTATAACGGGGCGAACGACGAGCCTCGAGAAACATCTGCACGCCTTCATATGAGCGCCCAAGCCATGCAGTGTCAGACATTCGATTAACGATACTGACAAGCAGTTTGCTATTCCCGTCTCTGTGTTCTGTGATGAGATGAACATCGTCCAATCCATCCACTTGTGTTGCGAAGGTGAGTCTTGCGCTAGTTGACTGATCTACATTCTTAGGTAGCAGATCTTCGCCTTCTCTGGATACAAATGATCCATACATGTCGCCCTGATAGGCAATGTCTCTTTCATGCTCAGAACTTGCACGATTGCGGCCTCTCCACACAATGCTACCATCGGCCGCAACAACACACATCGTGTCATGTATGGTTACAACAATTTGATCCTTATGAAAAGAGACAACACTGTCTACCCACATCGTATCGATCTGACGTACGGAAGAGTTTGACTTGGCTAGAAACCGCAACCGTGTTGCACTCGAGAACCAAGGGTCTTTGACAACGATTCTCGAGTCTGTGCCAAGAACAACGCCTCCTCCTATCAAGATGCCACGAGTTTCGCGCAATAAACGGGCAACGCTGCTAGCCTTGGGCCAATACCAGAACAACTTGCTCAGACGATCCAGTGTTGACCTGCGCCCACTTCCGACGATTTCTTGGAGTCCAGAACGCACGATAACGCCTTTGAACATCATGGCCTCTTCGTACGACAGTACGTCGCGGGCTACACCCGAGTGATCCACGATAAGAGCATAGACGTATCCACTCGTGGTTCGTTGAAAGAGGACTGCTAGGGGAATACCCATGACTGCCTTAACATGCGTAACGTTCTCATACGATCGAATCGTGCGACCGTCTCGATCAATCAATCTCCAATTGCATGGAGATCTTTGATCTATTGGCGCAGAAGGAGAGTCACAAACGAGAATTCTAGAGGTGTCCATTATCGCATAGTCGTGACCCGGTATTGCGAGGAATCGTCCCGTCGATGTCACGAGCCCCGACCCTGAGTCAGTTTCCACGTGCGCTAAGCCCCCTTCGAACGGCCCGATATATGCCTGGTCACACGAGAAGACCACACGGCCGTTAGTGTCAATCACCGATGCGCGGTCGTCGAAATAGACCACAGCCAACCCTTCCGAGAACGGCATAGCCAGGTCCCACGTTGGCTCAATGACCCAGGCTCCGCTCTGGTTGATATAGCCAAACAGGCCAGTATCACGCGCGGGCGCTCGGTTGTGGGTAAAGTCACCTACAGATCGAAAGCGCAAAGGGACCACAATCTCGCCTTGCTCGTTCACATATCCCCACATGCCCCGTTCACAAACCGGAATCCTCGTTGGCCCATTGCCAGCTTCTAGGGACGAATCGTATTGTTCCGGAGCAATCGCGGCCACTTCATCATGAAGACGATCCATATGCATAGGTAGCACAAGCGCGAGTCCGATCAGCGCAAGAAAGAGTGCTACTCCGATCAACCATAGAGATCGTCTACTCACATTCACCTCCTTTTAGGTGTTCTCCACCAGAAGAGCTCTTTGGGTGGATCATGCTCATACATCTTGTCGGAACTCACTGTTTTTTTTCTGATCACCTTCCATCGCCCTTGTTTGTCGAATGTGCTCACGGTCTCAACGCCATCGTCGGTTTCCATTCTGGCGTACAGCTTTAGACTGTCAGCGTCGACTCTAAGATATTCGGTAGAATAGCCCGAGTAGAATCGATATGCTTCAAGATAGTCTAGCTCACTAAAGTATCTCAGGTTGGGATATTCATCGGAGTTGACGATCACTGTGAGCCGCTGGGCGGTGTCGTTGTAAACAACCAATTGCTGTAACTCATTCGCTCCTCGACCAGCTAGTCTTGATTGAAAGACGAGATCATTCAGTTTGTCGCCATTAAAGTCAGTGATACTCGCAGCAAGCGACGGACAGTCATCACTCTCAAACGAACAGGAATCGCGTTGTTGCCACCTTGCTCCATCTTTGACATAGAGTCGTACTCGTGTAATAGACCGATACTCCATACATGCTCTCACCACCTCAATCTTGCATTGGCCTTTTCGACCAAATGACGTGCTATCGAGGAACATCTCGACTTCTTCCAAGTGAGTTCTAGAGGTGTCAACTTGTGTACTGACGCGACCTGCATTGAGCCCCTTTTGAATCGAATGGGGCTCGTCGTGGTTTTGTTGACATCCACACACGACTGCGAAGAGTGAAGAAAGCAACAACCAAAGAACATTCATGGACATGATTAGATCGCCCCTTCCTTCTCACGTTGACTAGCACTGAGTCGAATATAGACAGGTATTCGGTGGACGAGTATCTCAACTCCCTATCTTTCGAAATGTCCCCTAACAAATCGTGCCCGGTGGTCTTGCGGTGTAACAACAGCATCGTTGAGATCTTGGCATTCCGCCATCCAATCGCTGGGAATCAGCTCGTCAAGGGCACCATTGAACAGGGTGAATCAGCACATCAAGCCGCGATACGTGAGCTTCGAGAAGAAGCCGGCCTGTTGAACGCAAACATTATTGGGGATCTCGGTACATGGGAGACGGGGTATCAGGATCAGATATGGTCGTTTCACCTATGTTCCGTCGACTCAGAACTACCAGATGTTTGGGATCATTATACATCTGATGACGGAGGGCATCTCTTCAGCTTCTTCTGGCACCCTATCGACGCGGAGTTAGCCGAAGACTGGCATGAGGTGTTCCGAGGTGCAATTACCTTTGTTAGAGAGGCACTTCAACATAGAAAATGATCTTCCTATGATAGTCAACTCACTCACGCATTTTGTACGGACGATACATACGCCAATAGGAGTGTTGCGTATTGCCTGCACCGAGCAACACATTGTATCTCTCGATTGGAATGTTGTTTCACCGGATGAGGGGGCTTCTCATCATCCGCTGCTGCTACGGGCAGAGCAACAACTGTTGGAGTACATTGATGGTACGCGGTGGGCATTCGATCTTCCGTTGGAACCGAAGGGAACGGAGTTCCAGAAAAAGGTTTGGACGGAGCTTGTGAACATTCATGCAGGAGAGACACGAACGTATACGGACATTGCCGTTAAGGTAGGAGGAAGGGAAAAGACACGTGCAGTGGGGACGGCAATCGGTCAGAATCCGATCCTCATTTTCATCCCCTGCCACCGCGTGATTGGTCGAGATGGGAAGCTTACAGGGTATGCAGGGGGTCTCCACCACAAACGGTGGCTATTGCAACACGAGGACCCGATGTTCCTCTGAGCCCCTTCCCTTTCCAATCAACACGATTACTGGCTAGCTGTACCTGCTGAGCCAAAGAGAACGGCAGTTCCAAAACTGAGTCGTGTTGGAAACGGAGTTCGGCACGAAGTTGAATTGGCCCGGAGTTGACCACGTCGCACGCTGCCATGAGGTTGATACCGAACATGGTCTGGAACCGCTCTATGATAGTTCGGTCCATGAGGAATCATGGTTCGTAGATTGCGCCAATGAGTCGGAGAGACTAGTCTACTAATCAGAAACAATGATTCCATGGGTGCTTCCCTACAAGAAGTAGAGGCTGAGTTAGCTCAAGCATTCAATCGACACGACCACGATTTGATCGGGCGTCTCGCTGATGAACTCGCCATGATGGGTACGGATGACGCACTTACGGCCGCTTCAATGTCTCTTGGCGTCCTTTGCTATCTACGCAGCGAGCCGGATGCATCTCGAGATCACTTAAAGGATGCCATCCACAGAGCACACACGATCAACAACAGGCATCGAGAAGCTCGTGCCCACAACGCTCTTGGAGCAGTGGAGCTGCAGTTAGGAAACAATGATGAAGCCTTCATTCATCTGAGTGAAGCCCAACGCATCTTCTTCGATCTCAAGGACGATGTTGCTGAAACGAGCGTGCTCTCGAATCTTGCCGCCATACATATTGTCCGATCAGAACATGTGAAAGCCCTAGAGTGCTATTACACAGTTCTAGAACGTCAAGAACGTATTGGAGATCAGTTCGGAATTGCCATTGCCCTCGGAAACATCGGGAACATCAAATCTCTGGTGGAGAGTTATGAGTCTGCTATTCAGGATTATTCACGTGCCCTTGATCTTCATATCGCTCTCGATAACCGCGCCGGTATTGCAGGCGTTCGTCTACATCTAGCGGGCGCATACGACGGACTAGGTGATATTGATAGCTCACTTGCGCATGCCCTACAAGCACTTGAGATCTACACTGAATTGGAAGAACCCGATGGGGTTGGACGTAGTGCCTGCACTGCAGTTAATACGCTGCTGAAAGCCGAGCGCGTTGTTGAAGCCGAAGCACTTCTTCCAACGGCTCTCAACTGCAATTCTTCTGATCCGTGGATACGGATGTCCTGCTGGGATTCTCTCGCGGCCATCAAACAACACCATGGGGAAATTGAACAGGCCACTACCCTTGCCCGTGATGCACTTGCTCTTGCAGAGCACCATGGTGTGCAGAACTATGAACTACTCCTTCACCGTAAGATTCGCGAGCTCTCTCGGCTACGGGGCGATCTCGACGCCTATGTGTTTCACAATGAAGCTCATGATTCTCTCAAGCAAAGGATCGCAAGTGCATCTACACTGCAACGTATCGCAGTACTCGACGCTGATCGCCATCTATCTGATGAACGAAGAGAACGTGAGAAGGAGCGCGCCATCCTCTATTCTGCCTTGCCGAAGGCTCTTGCCGATCGAATGATACGAGGAGAGAGCGTTACCGGCGATCACTACTCGAATGCTGCCGTGCTATTCGCTGATGTTGTTGGGTTCACTTCGTTCACCTCAGATATGCCACCTATGGAAGTAGTATCCTTCCTCGATACGTTGTTTCACACATTTGATGAGATCTGTGACCGATTCGAGGTTACGAAGGTGAAGACCATTGGTGATTCGTATATGTGCTTCAAGGCAGATGAACAGAAATGGACGAATGCAGAAGCTATCTCCAATGTTGCAGTCGCGGTCCAATCTCTTGCGATTCATTGGCCAACTGGTGAGCCCCTTCTACTACGAATTGGCATTCACCAAGGACCTGTCACAGCCGGTGTGATCGGGTCTCAGCGACTTCAATACGATGTTTGGGGCGACACAGTGAATGTTGCCTCACGGATGGAAAGCACGGGTGAAGCGGGAAGGATCCATGTAAGCTCAGAC
Organism: Ignavibacteria bacterium; assembly: GCA_016707005.1. Taxonomy (NCBI): domain Bacteria; kingdom Pseudomonadati; phylum Ignavibacteriota; class Ignavibacteria; species Ignavibacteria bacterium. The sequence goes on along the minus strand of JADJIQ010000005.1, from coordinate 1,138,179 downwards.
TTTGCCCGAGCCTTGCAAGACGAAGAGTCAACAACGCGAAGGAGTGAGATTTCTCTCTTGCTGCGCGGAGACGTAGAGATCAAAGGGAAAGGGGCTATGCAGACGTATTGGTTGGAGGGATCGTGAGGCCATTGGATGTACTTGCGGAAGAAGTTGATGCCGCAGTTGCAGTCAGCGACGGCCAGAAGTTGGCAGCGTTGTCGGCAGAAGCTCTCCGCCATGATGACAACAGAGGGAAGGCAATTGCGGAACTCGCTCTTGCACACTCTGCCAAGATCGGTGGTCAAAGCAAGGAGTCGGGGCACCATGCTCAACAGGCTTTAGATCTCTTTACGTCGATCGACGATGAGGTAGGTCGCGCAGATACGCTAATGCTCACGGGAGTACTACATGCACAAGCAGGCGACCTCGAGAAGTCTGGAGCATGTTATCGAGAAGCACTGGACATCTTCAGTCACCTTGGAGATCCCCGTCGAATTGCTCGCGCAACGATGAATCTCGGCTCTCTTCACCGTGCTGTAGGAGAGTATCCCATTGCCCTAGAGTTATTCCATCGCGCGCTGGAATTGTTTGAACGATCAGATGATCAACGTGGAATTGCCTCCGCCGTAGGCAATATTGGAGTTGTCTACAAGAGCACTGGCGACTTGCCGCGAGCCCTAGAGTGTTACCAACGGTCGCGCGATCTATGCGAGTTATCCGGCGATCGCCGTGGAACCGCCATCGGCATCGGAAATGTTGGCATCATCTTCTTTGACACTCAAGACTACTCAACAGCACGAATACACTTCGAAGCCGCACTTGCCATCCATCAGGAGATCGGAGATCTCCACGGTGTTGCCCGAACCACCGCTAACATCGCCAATATTTATTCACAGACCGGGGATCAGGTCTTGGCACGTGAGTACATGATCAAGGCGTTAACATTGAATGATGATGTTGGAGATGTTGCCTTTGGACTTCACGTGTTGGGGAACCTTGCTGCTTCCTACATTGATGACGGTCTCCTTGATGAGGCAAGAGATGCGCTCACTCGAATGGAACAGGTCAGTTTGGGCGAGGTCGAGACGAAGGCAGTCCATCGAGCCATGCTATCACGCCTCCATGAGCATGCCAACGAATTCGATAAAGCCTATGAATTGATGGTGGAGTCTATTGACCTGTTAGAAAAGGTTGGAAGAACAGCTGATGCCGGTGACCATCACGCAGCCGCACGCGAGCTGGCAAAGAAGCGTATGGATTTTGACGGATATGTTCTCCACAACACAGAATATCTGCGCATTCGAGATGAGGTGATGGGTCAGGAAGCAACTCGAAAGATCGCCATGCTCGAAGCGCAGAAGTCCATAGATGCAGAACGCGCCGAGAAGGAAAAACATCGTTCTCTGCTGTATAACACCCTGCCCCCTGCCATTGCTGATAGAGTGTTACGGGGCGAGACAGTTAACGACTCATTCGAGACGGCAGCGGTGATGTTCATGGATATGGTTGGATTCACTTCCATGTCTTCTGCGATGTCGCCAGATGATCTCGTCCAACTCCTCAGCAACATTTTCACTGCATGTGACGCAGTGGTTGCCGAACATGGGCTAATGAAGATCAAGACCATCGGCGACTCCTACATGTGCGTTGCCTTCAACAACAACGTTGCACTTACTTCGGCACTGGCAGCGTACCAGATGTTGCGCGTAGTGAAAGAACGATTCCCACAGATCCGCGTGCGTATCGGTCTGCATTGCGGTCCGGTCACTGCCGGCATCATCGGCACGGAGCGCCTGCAATACGATGTATGGGGCGATACGGTCAATGTTGCCTCACGTATGGAGAGCTCCGGGGAGCCCGGCAGGATCCAAGTGTCGAGCGAAATGGCGAAGAGGCTACGTAACACAGAGGCGAAGGGGCGAACGGGCGAAATGGCACTGTTGCTACGTGGAGAAATCGAAATCAAGGGCAAGGGGCTAATGGAAACGTATTGGTTGGAGGGTATATGACATTGGTCATAGGATACGGGCCCGTTTAGAGATAGGTTACTGTTGCTCCAATGACGTGGGATGGCGAGGAGCCCCCTTTCGTCACGTTACAGAGGTAGATCATGCAACACGTAGCTATAGTAACCGGCGGGGCATCCGGAATTGGTAAGGCCGTGGTTGAAGAGTATTCTCGACTTGGAATGGCCGTTGTCATTGCAGATGTGCAGGACGAAGCGGGACAGGACTTTGCCGCGACGATCGTATCAAGTGGGGGCAAAGCACTCTTTGTCCATTGCGATGTATCGGTTCCGAAAGACCAACAGAATGTTGTTGATATCGCCGTGCGAGAGTATGGAAGACTAGACTATGCAGTGAACAATGCCGGCATTGGTGGCGAGGCTAATCCCACAGGAAGTTATAGTCTTGATGGTTGGCATGCGGTGATCAATGTGAACCTCAACGGTGCGTTTTATGGCATGCGTGCACAGATCCCGGCCATGATCGAATCCGGCGGCGGGTCTATTGTCAACGTATCGTCGATCCTCGGCGCTGTAGGATTTCCGGCTGCACCAGCATATGTGACGGCAAAACACGGGCTTGTTGGATTGACAAAAGCCGCCGCGCTAGATCATGCAATACAGGGCATTCGCGTAAATGCTGTTGGTCCGGGATTCATCGAGACACCGCTCATTGCAGAGATCATTGAGGATCCCGCACAGCACACGTATCTAACGTCATTGCATCCGATGGGTCGACTCGGACGTCCGGAAGAAGTTGCTGAACTCATCTGCTTCCTCACTAGCGAGAAAGCCTCATTCATCACCGGTGCGTACTATCCTGTAGATGGTGGGTATCTGGCTCGTTGATGTCCTGACGGACTTTATGACCTAACACCATTGCTTACTGCACGTGCCTGTTCATGTGCTGCCTCGAGCTTTGCAAGTGCATCAATAGCCCCGTGAGAGCGTTCTTGATCTACCTCAAGAACAAGGTGACATGTGGGACACACTACGGAACCAACGTAGAGAAGGTCTGCGATCGTCACATGAATGTGCGTTGCGCACTCCGGACATCGAAGGCCCGGGTTCCGACTGACCTCAACAACGGGCACCGGCTCTTCTGGTTTCCTGCCAAGAAGATTATTCCACCATAAAGAGACTGCAGCAATGACCCTTTGCAGGAATTGCGTCATGGTTGCTTCTCCTTCTGTGTATCGGAGATCCCCTCTTGAAGCAGATTCATGAGGCTAACCATACCGTGTGTGAGATCGGCTTGTTGAAGAGTAACGGAGATATCCATCGTGAGTCGGCCGGAATCGCCTGCTGCGGTTGGCCGTTGTAAGGATGTCTTCACGAGTGGCGATGCAATGATCGCCTTCATCTGCGGTCGGCTTGGTGTTGACGCTGCATCAGTGATCACCAGCGACATATCGATCGTTGCTTCACTGATCTGTAGTGACGGTATCGGCACGATGGTCAGCAGCGGTACACTGATCGTAGATTCAACGGTGGTACCATCGGCAGATCGGCGGCTATACTTGAATGAGACAAGTCGGGGTGTTCCGATATCGTCTGTTCCTGCCTTGATTCCAGGGTTGGTAGGGGGCAAGAAACCAACCTCTTTTATGAAGTCTGCGGTTGTACGCGCAGCAATGGCTTCGGCCTCGATCAATGCGCGCAGGGGTGCTCCGAGGAGGTCGCCTAGCGTTCTCGGTGTTAGTGCGCTCATGTTACGCCTCCTCCTGTGGCAGAATGTTATTCACATCGAGTGAGATCGTCACGGTGGAGATCATGTGCTGCGGGATGTCCTTGAGGTCTTCGGCTACAACATCTATCACCATCCGCTTTTCCGACGGCTGGGCAGCAATGGCTGCAAGCTTCGCTGCAAGTGCCTCTGAGATCTGTTTGATTGGCTGTACGAATTCTGAAGTGAGACGAGTTTGTATCTGTGCACGCTCTTCCTTCATTCGTGCTTCAGCCTGTTTCTGTTGCTGTGGTGTTAGCGTCTGCCCGGCCCGCAACTTTGACACTGTGTCTGCATGCGAACGTGCATCACGGATAGTTGTGAACTTCTTTGGGGTCAGCTGAATGTCTGTTGTGAACGCCACCAACCGAACGTCTTGATCCTTACGTTCTTCCACAACGATCAGGTCTCGATAGACATCCATCTTTGTTTCTTCAGAAGCTCGCGTTGCTTCAGACTTTGCAGACGATGTCAGTTCCTTTTCTACCGACTCAGCGGAGGCAGACTGGAGCCCCGTTTTGATGATCACCTGTTCCGTTCGTGGATCGATCGGGAAAGGCAGAGAGGCTATGGAAGATCGAACAACATCGCGTACGCGCTGTTCCTTTCGTGCACGATCATCGGGCGAGTCATCAACACTTCTGACAGCCACCTTTAGATCGATCTTTAGATCGCGAATCTCCGTGCGTGGTATTGTGAACGCACGGAGGATCGGATCCTTAGCGTACGACGAGACCAGATCGCGCACGGCCAGGTCTGCCTGACCCCGAGCTTCGGTCACATCACGGAGGATCGCGCCAACAACATCGCGGAGATCTGCCATAGCCCCTTACCCTCCCTTCTAGCTATTACGTTGAAGGATCGCTTCTTCGAGGATGCCGAGGACGCGTCCAAGTCCGGCCGGCATTTCGTCTTGGACTGCTCGTACATGGATGTCCATGGTGTACTCAACGCGATTGCGAGAGGACTGCGTCTGATTGCTGTTGTGTCTGGTGGCCACTTTTGCATTGAAGCCCACCTTGACTGGCGAGAGGAAGAACGAGTACCCGATATCAAGCGAGGTATCCGTTGCCACCGAAGAAGAGCTTGATGAAGTGCTCTCGTGTTGTTCGGTGATGTTGGCAGTGAAGTCGATCGTCATTTCATCGATCCGGATGTAGGGAATCGGAACGATCGTCAGGATCGGCACTTGAAGCTCGATCTTCTCCGTATCAGCGCCGGGTGATGAGGGGGCTGTTGCACCCGCACCCGAACCAGCTCCTGTTTTGAGTCGTGTATATTTGAACACAACGTAGCGCGTATCTCCGAACTCGGCCGGATCAGGTGGAGTTGAGCCACCACCGGACGGAGTGGGAGGCACAAATCCAACGTTCTTGATGAAGTCTACTGTGGCCTGAGCGGCCAACGCCTGTGCACGGATCGCAGCGATCATCGGCGAGCCGATGACTTGTCCAAAAGGCAGGGAGCGGAGAGTGCTATTCGCGAACCCCATGAATGCCTCCAAGGGAGTTAGTGGGAAAACGTGATGCGATGCTACTTCCTCGAGCGCAACGTACGTAGAAATACGTACCATGTCAATTCTTTTTGTGTTCCCATTTCAAAACATCATGCCCGAACCCCTCAAAGAGATCTTCAACCCGTCAGCAGTAAGCGCTATTTCAGACCTCGTGAAGCAGGCCTATGGGGCGTTTGATGTACGGTCATTCCGACGTACTGCCACCGCCGGGTTGTCCGATCTCGAACTTCTCCCCCGCGCTAAACACATTGCAGCGGCATTGCACCGACATCTTCCGTCAGATGTCCCCACAGCATTAGACATCATTGTGCGGGCCCTCCCAAAGCCCCCTGAAGTAGAAGAGAACCAAGAATTCTCGTCGTTCATTTACATGCCGTTCACGATCTATGTGGCGGAACATGGTCTGCCCCATTTCGACAAGGCGATGCATGCGAACTATGAGCTCACGCAACGGTTCACAGCGGAGTTCAGCATCCGACCGTATTTGATACATCATCAGGAACGGACGTTAGAGACTCTGCACGAATGGGCATCGGACACAAGCCATCATGTGCGTAGACTGGTGAGTGAAGGAACACGTCCGCGACTCCCCTGGGCATCCCGTCTACCCGCGTTTCAGAAGGATCCCAGACCAGTACTTGCCCTACTCGAAAAGCTCAAGGACGATCCATCACTCTACGTTCGAAGGTCTGTTGCAAACAACCTCAACGACATCGGCAAGGACAACCCAAACGTTCTATTCTCAACGGCAAAGAAGTGGTTGAAGGGGGCTCATCCCAACCGTGAATGGGTTGTGAACCATGCTTTGCGTTCATCCATCAAACGTGGCGAGCAAGGCGCGTTTGCCGTGTTGGGATATGACCGTCCGGCATCTGTAAAGATCTTGAACACAACCTTTGATCCGCCGGCGGCCAAGATCGGCAGCAACGTTCGTGTGTCATTCACCGTGAAGATCACATCAAAACAAACCGAGGCTCTGCTCATCGATCTCAGCGTTCATTTTGTAAAGTCGAACGGTACTGCCAACGCAAAGGTCTTCAAGCTCACCACCGCACAGCTTGCTCCAGGCGAGCACATCGAACTACGAAAGACCATCTCTCTAAAACAACACACCACTCGAACGCACTACCCAGGTGTGCATCGGGTGGATGTGGTGGTGAATGGGAGGGCGTTCGACCTCGGAGCGTTCGTCGTTACTTCGTAGCATCGATAATCAGCGGTACGATCTCCCGACCCTTGATCGACGTTAAGCAACGCAGCTTTCCATCCGGGGTCCACTTTCTGGCGTACCACGATGCCATGTCGTCAATTGAAACAACACCTTTATGATCCGAGATGTCGCCGCTTGCCAAATCAATGAAGGCTGTTACAATACGCTTGTTATCAACATCACGCCAAGCCATTGGAAGCTGCGTTCCAATCGTTGGCCCAATTGACAACATGCCGTCTGAATCATGTCCGCCGCCACTCTGCCACTCAAGCTCACTGGTCCCGTTTCGATCTATGACTGTCTTCCAACGGACCTTGCCAGAGAATTCAACAAAGACGAAAACGAATCCACGGGAGTTAATGCGATACGTCCACGAGTCAAGCGATGTGGACTGAATTCGACTGTCGCTAAATCTGTACCCCGCGTTCATTCCCGGTTGGTAGTAAATAGGCATGGGCATATAATTCATAGATGGGCTAGCGAAAGTCCTTGTTCGTGACTCAAGCACAATGAGGATTCCATCGTCATACACCCTGACATTCGCCGGCTCAATGACTGCCCAGTCAAGTCCTTCTCGTACAGAAGTTTCACTCTCACGCATCTCATACTTCCATCCTCGTACGAAGGACGAACCCGATCGATCAAATCGCGAAACACCCACGATACCGCTGTCGCATATGTCGATCGACCAGATCACAGGCTGCTTGTTGGAAGTGGTAGCAACGAGATTTGACCTGAAGTTCTTTTTGTCTAAGCGTCGTTCTAACTCGAATTGATATTCACTCCAAGTTCCATTCGTCAATAAACCTCCTTCTACATATCGGATCTTCTCTTCCGATGGTTTTTCACAGAGGCTATCTCGAAGATTGTACATAAGTGAGAATGTTCCCTGTTCTCCATGATAGACCATAGGGACTACTTTTGGAATCTTGGTCGCCATCGTAAACGGACCGTGAACCGAACCGTCTCCTAACATCAGTACTGAATAGTCCGTGCTGTCAGTTACAAGTTCACCGATCAGCCCCTTTTTGTAGTCGTTGACGATCGTTACACTTGAACTTGTCAACTCTGAGAAGTTGCTCCAGACAAGTCGTCTATGTAGACCAGCTGTTAAGGCCTTTGTCGAAGACTCGACGGTTTGCCTAACTGGGTCGATCTTCCGTATCTGAAACTGAGCCGATTCATTCTTGTCTTCAAAGTCCACGATACTCAGTCCAGTGTCAAAACGCGTCAACATCCATAGATCCATATCACCATCTACTATGCTGACTTTCGTCTTGGGAAGAAGTGAATCTGAAAAGAAGGTCAATTCGACTGAATCGCGTCGTGCTTTAGTTGCTGAGACGAGGACATTGTCCACCCATATTGCTTGTTGTCTTCCATCAACATCCTGAACAATTCCTCCACTGACTACTCTACAGGAAGGATGGATAGAAACTGGGCGTGGAAACGATGGCCCGCAACCGAATATGGAAAACGGAAGTACCACGAAGAGTATCCACTTGGCAAATGTCATAGTCGTTCCAATTCAATAACTTAGATCTGATTGCACACAAGATAGTGCGCCAATCAACACAGACGATTTCAGGTTTGCCCTTGATCACAATAGCACTCACCACCCAAGTCACTCCGTATCTCTGTATCTCCGTATCTCCGTAGCTCAGATCCTATGAACCGTCGCTCCTTCATCGCTGCCTCCGTTGGTGTTGCCACGTTGGCATCCACCAAGCGAGTTCTTGCAGAAAGTTCTCGCGATCCACTCGTCATCTCCACATGGGATCATGGTCTTCCGGCCAACAAGACAGCCCTCCAGGTCTTGGGCAGAGGCGGCTCTGTCCTTGATGCGGTAGAGCGCGGTGTGATGGTTGTTGAGTCTGACCCCAACAATCTAAGCGTTGGTCTAGGGGGCTTGCCGGATCGTGATGGCATCGTCACTCTTGATGCATCGATCATGACAGGCGATTGCCGCGCCGGCTCTGTCTGCTTCGTTCAAGGGATACCACATCCCATTACCGTTGCCCGCTTGGTGATGGAACGCACGCCGCATGTGATGTTGGTTGGATCGGGCGCAGAAAGATTTGCGCGAGAACAAGGTGTGTCGCAGCTGACGAATACGCTTACACGTCAGGCGCGTGCTGCGTGGGAAGAGTGGTGCAAGGAAAAGAAATACACTCCAGTGATCAACATCGAGAATCACGATACTATCGGTCTTCTTGCAATGGACGCGAACGGTAAAATGGCAGGAGCATGCACAACGAGCGGACTTGCCTATAAGGCACACGGTCGGGTTGGAGACTCGCCCATCATTGGTGCCGGACTCTACGTTGACGATGAGGTTGGCGCTGCTACGTGCACTGGCCTTGGGGAAACGGTCCTTCGTACACTGGCATCATTCCTTGCCGTTGAACGAATGCGAATGGGAGACTCACCACAGGCTGCGTGCGAAACGGCTATCAAACGAATCGTGGCGAAACACACTAACTACAACGAGTTCCAGGTGGGGATCCTTGCCATCGATACGGCGGGCAGGCATGGGGCCTTCAGCATTCAGAAGGGATTCACGTACGCGTTGAATGATGTCATCAAAGAATCGGCATACTTCGCGAAGTGAACGAGAATCATGTAATGATGCTACGAACTCTGGCGCCCCTTAAGAAGGGCGATGATCTCATCAAGTCTCTTCTCTACACCAGCCATCGATCCCATTTGCGACGGATCCGGATGCGAACGCGCGCGTAGTTGTTCACGCGTGCTGATGATGCGTGTGCGGAATTCGTGCGCATCGATGATGCCGATCAGACTCATTGCATGCGCTTGATGCTCTGAATAGCCGGCTGTTTCAAAACGAAGCATGCTGAGATTAAACCGTCGCAGTATAGGACCTTCAATAAAGGTCACATCTTGAATGTTTTCCAACGGAATGGTCTTCTCTACTTCAACGAAGATACCCTTCCTGTAGCGAAGCGCTCTGTCGTCGAGAGTACACTGGAGTTTGGCGAAGTAGTGTCGCGCCCACCACTGTCCCACTCCAAGGAACCAGATCAACGCCAACGGGATCCCAACGATCGACATAATGAGAATAAAGCCGATACGAAGGACGAGATATGGTCGTATCAGCGGATTGAATGCTACTTGGATCTGCTGGTCGGTTGAAGACATGGTCATGACCTCTGATTCAACGGAAATATCTGAGTATGGTCCACGCCCTCAAGCACGATCCCCATCTCTTCATCAGGACCCACACCGAACACATGAAGCAACACCTCACGCATGAGGTTTACGAGATCACCACCAACAACGCGCAGGTATGGAACATCGGCCACCGTGCGCGAGACTACTTCGTATCCGAGTGATGTGGCAAGTCGAACAAATGCCTCTTGCATAGCGAGATTTTCTTTCGACAAGAGCACGAAGTCGAGTCCTATTGTTCCGTCCTCCAGTGAGAATTCCACGCTAGGAACACCATCATTCTTACTGGCTTGTTCATAGGCAACGAGAAAAACAGCGAAGACATCTTCCTTTGTTGAATCTCGCACTGCATCGTGGATCCGCGCAACGTCATCAAGAGTCACAACAAGGTCTTTCGCATCCAAACGTTTGCCGCCATTGCGAACACGCTGCACCAGAAACGCGGTGAGTGCGACAACGGCAAGCACTGCCAAGATCACGTCGATATTCAAACCCATTTCCATTTCGACCCTTCGATTGCATGTCCCCGCCACAAAAGTCATAACGTCATATTGTCATAACGTCATGATCGTCATAACGTCATAACGTCATAACGTCATAGTTGTCATTTCGTCACTTCTTCCTCATCATCCGGTCCAGGTCCGAGAAAGGCTACAAATCCCTCTTCACGGATGATGCGTTGCACCATCCCCAAGGCCTGTGCATCGGAGGTGAAGGACTCTTCCCATACCGATGAATGGTCGTGGTCATCAACAACTTCCAAGAACCATGTCTTGGCCCCCTTCTCACGGAAGATGTAGACCTCAATGGACCGACCGCCCTCAGTCAATGTTCTAGTAAGGGGCGAGTATTCATATTCCGGTTGGTCGGTCATACGTTGCGTATTCAGTTTGAAGAGTTGAATACGAAGATCGTATATCTCGACCTCATTCCACGATTCAGACCTTGATCTTGAATACGGCCTTGCGGACAGATATCCTGGGTGGTTGCGGTGCATGAGCATCCAGTGGGAAGAACACCGCCGCGATACCGGTCGAAAGAGTGAGTCGTGTGGAGGCTTGGTCCGACATCAACAACACATCGTCTTCTTCATTGTACGGCTGGAGTTCTTCGGTACACTCGGCAAGTGGACGCCACAATACGTCAAAGGACCCCGTGAGAGCGATCTGAAGATCGATGTACCGTCTGTGGGCTTCAAGTGGCGGATGTGCCTCTCTGGCAGCATCGTCTGCCACGATCACAAAGAGGTCGTCACCATCGATATCGTATCTCCCTTGCTCAGCACTGAGCAGATCTGTTGTTTTGAGGTAATTCTCGATCGCCGCGAACCACGGTAGGTGTCGGAATGATGATGTATTGTCGATCGTATCGATGATCATGGTGTTTCCAATGTTGATTGACGGATGGACAAAGCTATCAATGCCTTACAATCACTACGTTTGTCATATGCTAATACTCATTCTTGCCCTTGTGGCACTTGCATCTGTGACGCCTGCCAGTGGACAGGCCTATGTATCAAGGCAGTATGCAGTTGCCTCGGAACGCGATATTCCGTATACGGTGGCTCCGGCTTTTAACGGCAGGATGGACACGTTGAAACTCAATGTTTGGTATCCAACAGATGATGATGCCACAAGAAGACCATTGATCGTGTGGGTTCATGGTGGTGGGTTCACAGCCGGCAACAGAGCCGAGATGAATGCAGTGTGTGAACGCTGGGCATCTCGGGGATACGTTGCTGCGACCATTTCCTACAGACTCGGATTTTACGGCCCTTGGCCCTTTGATCCGCCATTTGCCTATGATACAGCCGAGGTGGTTCGGGCATGTTATCGTGGGCTTCAGGATCTTCGCTCGGCATTATCGTATTTGGCCGACAATGCGTCGCGGTATAAACTGGACACGTCTCGGACCATCCTGGGAGGTGCCAGTGCGGGCGCAATCATCGCTCTCCACGGTGCATTCAATGACTCAACGGATGTTCGCCCCATAGCTCTCGGTCAACTTCCGCCTGTCACACGCGCGCTCGAACAGTTTCCTCGTCCTGATCTTGGATCATTGCAAGGCTGGGGGTCAACAGGCCCACCTCTCCCTCGCATCAGAGCGATCGTGAACATCTTTGGAGGTCTACTCGATATGCGCTCTCTCAACGGTGCAGCCTTCGTTCCAACATACAGCTACCATCAAACAGGCGACCCAGTGGTAGCTTGTGGATCTGCAAAGGGGCTTTGGGGCCTCCCATTCGATGTTTCTGCTAACTACCCCAAGATCCATGGCAGTTGTTCGCTTACCGATGAGTTCACTCGCCGGGGCGTTGATCCCCGATACTACCAAACGTGGATCTACAATGGGAACGAACATGCCATTCACGACGAAAAGAACGTGGATAGCTTAGCTGCAGTGTTCTGCGCTGGTCAGATACAAGGAACCGTTGGAGTGGATGAAACCTCTTCCATACTTGATGAGTCGGGTTACCACACCATTTTTGACCTCCGCGGTTCGGTTCTAGCCTTCACAGCCGGGCCACTTTCAGACGTACGGCTCCCAGACGGAGTTTACGTTTCTGTCACTGACCACAATGCTGTTGTGTTCAGGATCGTCAACGGGGTGGTGATTCGATAGCCGACCATGACGTTGGTCATAGTATGCAACCAGCGCAATGGCGAGTTTCATCCGTACTACCATGGAGTCAGACGATGTATGCTAGCCATAATCCTCTCGTTGAGCAGCTCTTGAGCGTGACCACAAAGCCATGCCTTAGCCTCTATCTCTCAACTCACCGCACCCAACCGGAACGCCGAGACGACCCCACGCGCTATCGCGTCCTTGTACGCAGGCTCTCGGATTCGCTCGCTTCCGCCTATACCGCTGAGGAAGTACAAGCCCTGATCGCCCCGTTCATTGAACTCGCGCAGGATGAGACTTTTTGGAATGCCCGTAAAGAGGGTGTAGCTGTGTTCTGCGCTCCGGGCTTCTTTACGGCACAGCATCTCGATAGACCGGTACCGGACATCGCGATCGTTGCAGATACATTCCACATGAAGCCCCTTCTCCGGATCCTGCAAACATTAGAACGGTATAATGTCCTGACGTTGACGCGCGAACGTGCCCGACTTTTCGTTGGAGACCGCGATGGTCTGAGTGAAGTAGATCTAGGCCCAGACGCCCCAATGACCATTGAGAGTGCACTTGGGTACGAACTCACAGAGAGACACTTCACCCGTTCGAATTCCGGTGGAACGCCAAGAAGCGTGGGTCATTCAACTACATCGGATGAGATCGAGATCGATACTGAACGGTTCTTCCGAGCGGTTGACAAGTTCATCACGGAGAATGTGTCACGCTCCGGCGGGCTGCCCGTTGTAGTGGTTGGACTCCCAGAGCAACTCGGCGAATTCTTCCGTGTGAAGCATAATCCGAACGTCCTACTCGAGGGTGTAACGGTTCATCCAGACGGGATCAGCCATAAAGAGCTTGTGAAACGCGCTTGGGACGTCGTGGTTCCGTATGTCACAAAGGAGAGCACACGTTTCGTTGATATGTATTACGAGGCAGCGTCGCGCGAGCTGGGGTTGGATCACGTGGTCCCACTGACGCATGCGGCTGTTGAAGGCAGAGTTGCCGCTCTGCTTGTAGAAGCAACACGGCAGGTACCCGGCAAGATCGATCAGGCAACCGGTGAGATCACCTTCGATGATCTCGATCAGCCGGATATCAATGACGTGCTGGATGATCTAGCCATGATCGTACTGCGTAAGGGTGGAAAGGTCCTCGTCCTCCCAACAGAGCACATGCCTACCGCCAGCGGTGCTGCGGCTGTTCTTCGGTATTGAACGGTTAACGTTCATGGATGATTCGGATCGTGAGATCCGGTCTGGGCTTGTTCATTTCAGACCTCGTTGGTCAGGGTGTGAAGGGTTATGAGATGGATGCCAAAAGCATCAGCACCAGTAAGACCAGTGCGATCCAAAGGCGTGTGTAATACCACATTGTAGGTTCCTTTCGAGTTGCCTTGTTTGCTCGATGCGAACCTACGGTGCCTCGTGATGTCGATACGTCAAACTTTCCGATATTTATCCGATGTCAAGAGGACCATCGGAAGACCTGCATGCGCTTATTCACGCCCTTACACAGGCAGAGAAGCGCTATGTAAAGATCGAACTGCGGAAGCACGTTGTCGGCGACGTGAATCAATCAGAGTTACTGTTTGATGCGTTGGCCGGGCAGGACCAGCTGGACGAGGCTGCTATCAAGAAGCGTTTCGCCAAGTATGGCTTTGCTAAACGGCTCCCTGAAGCAAAGCGTGAGCTGATGCTCGTGATCCTGAGGGCAATGCGGCAATTCAATGCAGAGCGTTCTCCGACGCGGCGCGGGGTGAGTGCGCTTCAGGACGGCGACTTCCTGCGCCTCCGCAATCAATTTCGTTGGGCAGAACGCAGGCTCAATGAGGCCCTGGAAGAAGCAACGCTCATCCATAATCATGCCCTCCGGGTGATGGTCCTTCAGTCCATGTCACAGCTTGCTCGATCAACGGAATCAATGCCCGAGCCATCCTCATCGCCAGCAGATGATCCGATCGTCCAGGAGGCATTGCTCCTCGTTGAAACAGCCTATTATGATGCGATCGCAGATCGGCTTACGTCTGTGATCCGGCGTTATGGCAAAGGGGGCGGTCCGGTTGCCAAGGCACTTGCAGCCGACCTTGTCAAACACGGCGAGGCTCGCTTCCCCATCGTTACGCCAAGCGGTCAAAACACCTGGCTTCGATTCCTGAGTGCAAAGGCACTATTCATCGACAATGACCCTGAAACGTCATTGCGATACGACCGATCAAGGTTGGACACTCTGGAGCGCGACGAGAAGTTCCGCGTTGCAAACGTCCATGAATGGGTGAACCTCGTCCATAGCGTTGCGCTGCGATTGGTGATACTGCGGGACTTTGCGTCTGCTCGCCCCCTCCGAGATAAGCTCTATCATCATTGGCAAGAAGGATCCCGTCACCTTTCGCCCGCAAATCGAATGGCTGTTGCATCTCAATACCTCAACATTGAGATACAATTGGCATTGCACTCAGATGATCTTGAAGGGCTCGCACCACGAATCCCACTGCTCGACAAGATCCTGACGGAGCATGAACGCGAGAATCTCACTGAGCTTGGAATAGCGATCCTGTTCAACATCGCACTCATTGAGATGGCACTAGGCAAGTTCAAAGAGGCTCTACGACGACTGTCTCGCATAGATGATTACCCGTCCAGCATCCGCGATGACATACAGGTAGCGAGTAAATTGCTACGCATACTCGTGCACATCGACCTCGAGAACGAATCGGTGGTGACATCACTTGTGCGGGCAGAACGACGTCGGTTGAAGGGTAAACCAATAGATCTGGATATTGAGATTCTGCTCTCTGTAGCATCACGATACTTCTCTACAGCTCCAGGCAAGGCAAGAACGAAAGTTCTCCGTGAGGCGTTAGAAAAGATCGAACAGTATTACGAAACTCCGTCAATAGAGGCATTAACAGCGATCTTCGAGTTTCGTGCATGGCTCAAGGCAAAGCTGAATAGATCAACCTGGCGCACCGAACTCCGCGAACTGAGTAAATGAGAACCATATGAAACATCTTCTTGTCATTTTTACCGCTATCCTCGTTACTTCCGCAACTGCTCAGCAGACAGTAGGAGTATTCAAGCACGATGTTGCGCAGACATCTCAAGGCTACACGTTGTTCGCGCCGGTTGCTTCAAAGAGCACCTACTTGATCGACAATGACGGTCAGGTGGTTCATTCTTGGACGAGTCAGAACATTCCCGGCCTCTCGGCGATGTTGCTTCCAGATGGCAGTCTCCTTCGCACTGGCAATCCACTTGTGCAAACAATGGGCGGAGGGGGTGCTGGAGGGATCATCGAACGAAGATCGTGGGATAATGAGCTCCTTTGGCGTTATGAACGTATTGGGCCAACGTATCGCACGCATCACGACGTAGAGATCATGCCCAACGGTAACGTACTGCTCTTAGAATGGCAGCGCTACACACGAGCAGAGGCTATCGCTCGCGGCAGAGATCCAAAGCGTCTTCTCGATTCGATGATCTACAGCGAACGGATCATCGAAGTGCGCCCAACTGGACCAACAACAGGGGAGATCGTTTGGTCGTGGTCAGCATGGGACAACCTTATCCAGGATTTCGACGAAACAAAACTCTTCTACGGAGTGATCTCCGAGCATCCTGAAAAATTGAACATCAACACTGGCGATCTGCGCACAGACTGGCTCCATTTCAATTCTGTGCGCTATAGCCCCGAACGCGATGAGATCCTCGTGAGTGTTCACAACCTGGACGAAGTGATCGTCATTTCACGAGCCACGGGTTCGATCGTGTATCGGTGGGGCAATCCCTCGAATTACAAGATTGGAGCCCCTTCTGCCCGGAAATTCTTTGGTCAGCATGACGCACGCTGGACCGATTCGTCAGGAACACGCATCACTGTTTTCAACAATGGAATAGGACGTACCGCCTCGCTCTTCACGGACTACTCTACGCTGGATGAGATCGAAGTCCCACGTTCGCTAGACGGAACGTATGCAAAACGTGCCAATGGGTCATATGGTCCAGACACGATCTCGTGGACCTATCCGCGCACGCCCGACACTAGTTTTTTTGCGATCAACATCAGCGGTGCCTATCGTCTACCAAATGGCAATACATTAGCATGTGTTGGGCCAGATGGCATTTTCTCTGAGATCACTCAGGAACTCCATGAGGTATGGAGATACGTCAACCCCGTTGGCGATACTGGTGCTGTGCGGCAAGGGGTGATTCCGCGGAACAACCTCGTGTTCAAGATCACTCGCTACGGTCCGGACTATCCCGCCTTTGTGGGTAGATCACTCATCCCTCAAGGCAGGCTGGAGGATGGTCCGCTCGTTGGTATTGAAGAGATCTTTAGACAGTCGAATCCTATTTTCACAAGCCTCAACATATTGTCCCGAAAAGTAACAATATCGATCCCCGAGAATTCTCACGTAGTGCTCAGCGCCTACGATCTGGCCGGAAGATGGTTGGGTGTTGTTGTTGACGAGGATCTTTCTTCAGGCAGCCATGTTCGAGACGTTCCGTATGGCACCTACCTTATTCGTTAGGACTCCCGACGTATGAAGCTCATCATTCTCATTGCCTTTGCATCTGTTACTGTGTTCGCACAGAGAACCGTTGGTGTGTTCACACACGACAGTACTCTCTCGTACAAAGGGTACACGTTGTTTGCGCCCGTTACAACGAAGCTTACGTACCTCATCGACAATGACGGTGACGTTGTAAAGTCGTGGCCAAGTCAATACAACCCCGGCCAAGCTGTGATGTTGCTCAATGACGGAACCCTCCTACGAACCGGTGCACCGATGGTTCAGTCCATGGGAGGCGGGGGTGCCGGTGGGATAGTCGAAAAGATCGCCTGGGACGGCAGCGTCCTGTGGAGATACGAGCACTACGGATCAACCTATCGCTCGCATCACGATGTGGAGATCATGCCGAACGGGAATGTGCTGCTACTTGTTTGGGAAAGCCACACCCGTGACGAAGCATTGGCCAAGGGCAGAGATGCTTCTCGTCTTGCGGATAACACACTCTGGTCGGAACGAATCATCGAAGTAAAACAGACCGGACCCACGTCAGGAGAGATCGTTTGGTCGTGGTCCTCATGGGATCACATGATCCAAGATCGCGATCCACAGAAG
Source organism: Ignavibacteria bacterium (assembly GCA_016707005.1). NCBI lineage: Bacteria > Pseudomonadati > Ignavibacteriota > Ignavibacteria > Ignavibacteria bacterium. The sequence goes on along the minus strand of JADJIQ010000005.1, from coordinate 1,120,810 downwards.
CCAGATCATGGCGTCGTAAAAGAACACCCCGAGCGAGTGGACATCAACATCGGCGGAAACAGATCCGATTGGCTGCACATGAACTCTGTACGTTACAATGCAAAGAGGAACGAAGTTCTTGTGAGCGTACACAACCTTCATGAGATCTGGATCATTTCGAGGGAGACAGGCAACATCGTGTATCGATGGGGCAATCCTCTTACCTATCAGCGTGGCACGAGATCCGAACAGCGCCTCTATGGTCAACATGATGCACGGTGGCTCAATGAAGACGGTACACGCATCTCGATCTTCAACAACGGTCAGGCAAGGTCTACAACAGCACCACGCGATTATTCAACCGTTGAAGAGATCATACCACCACTCGACGGAAGCGGAGCATATGTGAATGACCCTACTTCCTCCTATGGCCCTGCCACTCCTGTATGGCAGTTTCCGGAGGTGGGAACTTCTGCGTTCTTTGCAACGAATATCAGCGGTGCCACACGTCTTCCTAATGGCAACATCTTGTCCTGCCTTGGACCTCAGGGGACAATGATCGAGGTAACAGATGGGGGTCGCGAGGTATGGCGATACCAAAGCCCAGTAGGAAACAGTGGCCCAGTTCGACAAGGAACCACGCCTCGCAACACCATGATCTTCAAGGTCTACCGATACGGTCCGGATCATCCGGCATTACAAGGGAAGCCCCTTATCAAGCAGGGCAAACTAGAGGACGGTCCGCTCGGAGTTGACGAACCATCAGCGCTTCAGACCTCTCTGGATCTGAACTTCGCAACCGGCGAAGCTCTTATAGGAGTGCTGGTGGATGGATATGTCCGCATTGGCGCGTTTGATCTGTTGGGACGATTTCTCGGAATGGCGGCTGATGAGAGCCTCGCGCCCGGGACCTACGTCCGTTCTGTGCCTCGCGGAACATTCCTTCTTATCCGCATGTAACCTTTCACAGACGACGTACTCGGTTGGGTCGGTGCTGCACCTCACCACAACCAATCACTTGGAGTTACCACACATGCGACTTTTACTCATTGCACTTTCACTGTTGTTCACGGTGAGTGCGTATGGTCAATACCCGATCACCGCTACTCCACAAAGGATAGACCTTGGTCAGGTAGCCATCGGCTCCACGGATAGTGCCGTGGCCGTCCTAACGAACAACACTTTTTTCGCCGTTACAGGTCTTCAGTTTGAGATCGACGGCCCAGATGCGTCAAGCTTTTCCGTGTTCGCTCCGATCATTGGGGTCATCCCTGGGTCGTCCCAGACAATTCTGATCTCGTTTACCTGTCTCCGAGCCGGCGCCCATGAAGCACGAATCTTGATTCGTGGCTACACGGGCACAGATACCACACGTCAGGTTCGGGGTTTCATCTACCTCGGCGCCACAGGTGATGGATCTACAGCAGGCATTACACCGTTCTACCAAGCTGTCACATTTGGCGGCGTAGCACCGGGCGAATCGCAACGGCGGACATTCACCCTTTCCAATTCGAGTACAACAGACATCACCGTTGGCCTAAAATCCTCTGTTGACGGAGGCGCGACGCTGGTCGACTTCACAAGCTCCGTTTTTAGCCTTGAAGATCAAGGGGGCGAATCAATGCCCCGCACGATCACCATCGGTGCAGGTAACACGGTGTTGATCGATGCGATCTTCTCTCCAACATCACTTGACAACGTTTCAGATTCGATCTTTCTGGTCTGGGGTGGACGAGTGACGCACGTTGCCTTGTATGGCTATGGTGCTGTTGCACCAGACCTTACGATCATCTGGGCGCACTCGTTTGCTGATTCGACAAGCGTTTCTACGCAACCTGGCGATTTCGTTGCAGATTCGATCGGCGGAACGGACGTATGGACCGCTCGCGTTCATAACAACACGACCGAACCTCGCATCATCAGCGTCGCAAAGTCAGTGATCGCTATGCCGTCGCCATTCTCCGTACCAGTGAATGTTGCTCCGATCACCATACCTCCTGCCGGGTATGTTGACATCGACATCATCTACACCGGACACGGTCCGGATCCATTCATTGATACCCTGGTCTTCCTCAATGAACTAGGGATGCCGTTCGACGGCGCCAGGCTCGTCGGATACGTTCGCCCGCGTCCGAGCGTCCGCGTTTGGGTCGGCAACATCAGTGGAAAGCCGGGAGAAACGGATAGTCTGGAGATCACTGTTGCGTCCTCCGTGCCGATGGAAGCCACTCAGGCACAGCTGACTCTTTCATTCAATGCCTCCGTTCTGATTCCGCAATTCCCTGTCTCGTACGATGAAACATCGAACGGAATGCGCACAGTTGTTACAACGGTTGATGTCCCTGGCCATGATGCCGGGACACTCCTTGCCGCGCTTCCATTCACGATCGCACTCGGCGATCAAACCGTTTCCGAGGTCACACTACCATCAGTCCTTTGGCTTGATGCTTCTGGCTCAGTTCTTCCGATCTCAACGGAGTCCGGTGACGGCACCACAACAGTTGAAGATGATCGCACGGTGAATGCGAATGGCGGTTCCATTGGAATGAAGCTATCTCCATCGCCTGCAGTCACAACACTGAATGTGGAATACACAGGCGTTGACGGAGACGTTACCGTTGATCTCTATGACCTCACTGGTGTTCGCCTTCTCTCGATTCCCGGTACGTCTTCCGGAGGTTCGGGGAACAGTCAATTGAACGTCTCGCCTCTCGCACACGGCATCTATGCTGTACGAGTAAGTGACAGATCACACAGCTTGGTACGACGCATCATCATCGAATGAGGATATGACCGCAAGAGGCATTCTCGTTCTACTCCTTGCGTTGTGCTCCGTTGATATCACTCGTGCTCAGCTATCTATTGCGGTCTCACCAGCAGTAGGCGTCACAAGTACATCAGCATCATTTCGTCAGCTCGGCCAACTTGTGCTTCCAGCACAAGCGGCCGGGCTTTCGTCGTCTGCAGGCATAACCACGGGCATCAATTCGGGCATCATCTATCCGCTTTCATCGTGGCTTCACCTGTACCCCCGAATTGGATTCACCTATTCGACCCTGGCATTCATTGCGGATGAACCAACAACCTTTGTCGTCGATGGAGAGGAAACGGACGGCATCATTGAACATACCTATGGCATCACGGGAAGTTCCATTGAACTTGGAGGTGATGCTCGACTCAGGGTCTTTGATCGATTGTGGCTGGTATCGGGGCTCGACGTTTCCTTTCCACTGGGAATGAACGGAACTCAGGATCAGACCATTGCTGAACCGTCGAACGTTACCTTCATTGATGGGTCTACAACGATCCGCACAGCTGACAGTGCGATACCCGGAACAAGGTCAGCCCCCTACCTCTCGATCGGGGTGATGTTTCCGGTCTCCTACAACGATCTGGATATAGCGCTCGAAGTGCTCTATCGAACTGCACTGACGTCCATCGTGAACTCTGCCGACATCGTCCCGAGCGCAGTGATAGCACGCGTTACGCTTGCATTTCCATTCGGCAGCCATCGAGCATCCACCGAGACTCTCAACAATGTGATGTCGGCTCCAGAACCGGTAGTTGGATCACGGTTGTTTTCCTCCGTCACACGCGATGCTATCCTACCGATGCCTCGCATCCCCGAGGTCTTTGCTACCTGCTCTGTTGGCTTCCGATCCGTTGATGGAGCCGTAGTTCGTGCTGGATCGGTCTCCCTCTCGCACGAGCTTGCCTTGGTAACGGAACAGCATGCAGGGGGCTTGGCACAACGCAGACTCGACACTGTAACGATCGCAGATCCGCCGGCAATGATCATCACACCAGTGGTCCGAACCGATGACGAGATCGCATCATGGACAGCAACGATTCAATTGCGAGACTCTCTCATCACCATCGCACGGGGCTATGGCAACGTCCCAGAGTCGATCTCATGGGAGTGTTCTCTACTTCCATCCGGCCTACTCTCGCAATTACTGCGAGACAGTGCACTGGTGGTTGTAACCGCAGTAGGTCGCAGAGGTGCAATGACGCGGTCAGCCCCGGTCGTTGTTCGCATGGAGTCTGAGCCGATCGTCCGTCTCGTTGACACTACGCAGTTCATTGCCTCACTCACTGGCTTCGAACCCAATCAAACATCGTTGCCGATCTGGGCCGAGAGCGTGATCAACGAGCTGGAGGTTCGGGCTACGCGCTCCTCCCGCATCGTGGTGTTAGGAATGGCGGATGGTGTTGGTGAGCGTGATGCGAACGAGAGAATTGCGCGCGACCGTGCTCATTCTGCTGAAGCAGCATTAGCACCTCATACGTGCACGGTCAAAGTTGCTGCATTACCCGAGGCAACCGTTCATGACGATGTTCGCGGCAAGGACCGCGGCGTACGGATCATCGTGCGGCAGTCCTCGTCAGGTCGATGATCTCCCTCTCGCAGCGTTCCGAGGCCTGCATATCGCCCGTTTGCTCGGCCCATCGCTTTGCTGAACGCAATGCTGAGATAGCACCTGTGGTGTCCGAGAGCGCAAGATTGATATGGAAGAGATCTCTGTACTGACGATACGCATCGGCACCAACAGCGTACCGTGCGAGTGCTTCTCTTCGGTCACGCTCGTTCCGCAATTCGAGGTCATTCTGCTCAGCACGTAACACTCCATTGGTCGATACAGGAGTGCGATCTGCAAACGCTCTCTCCTGCGAAGGCACATTCCGAGGTTCAACCGTTGGCGTGGCTACGTAGATCTCGCTGGCAGGTGATGGTTCAATGTGTTGCGTTGCCTCAGATGCATCACCGTTCCACTGCGCAACAGTAAGCCACAGAATGCCGCCACCTACAGCTGCTCCAAGCCCAGACCACAACGTGCGCATGAGGAGGAGTTTGCTTGATATGCTGCTATGAACGGAAGTTCGGATCTTGCTGAGCAATTGCGCGTCTGCAGTACTCACTGGGATCACACACTGCTTGAGGAGCGGGGACATCGCGTGCATACGTTGCATATCGGCAACCAAGGTTCGATCGTCATGGTGCAGCACAAAAGCCTCCAGCTCTGCGTCGGTAGCCGGGCCATCGTCGAGCATGTCCATGAGAAGTGATTCCATCGCTTCCATCACAGATCCTTGAAATGAGGATGCAGGACCGACGCCAGTCTGCGTCGCGCACGAAAGAGTCGCACCTTCGTCAGCGTTAGCGAGATCCCAAGCATTGCAGAAATATCGTTGTACGAGAGATCATCGAAATACCTGAGTCGAATGATCACTCTATCATCGTCGGGTAAAGAATCCACTGCAGTTCTTACAACTTCAACATCGATCGGGGACATTTCTGCATCATCTGCTCGCAATGCCTCGGGATCGATAAGGGGCGTACTCCTCGTATCAACTCTCTTCTGACGAAGACAAGCATTACGTGCGATCGCAAAGATCCAAGCATCGAGATTGTCGCCACGGAAGGATGCGCGCGAGGAGTAGATAGACGTAAAGACCTGCTGAACGATATCTGCAGCCTTTCCATCGTCCCGTAGAACGGTTCGAGCATAGGCAAGGACCTTCGACGCATAGGTCTCATACAAACGATCGAATGCGGCGTGATCTCCACGTCGCATTCGATCGAAAAGTTCTTCAGCCGTTGATGCAAGAGCGTCCATTCTGCCCAACCGAGTCCGATACGGACGAAAGGTTACGGAGAAAACGGCTACTTGGTTGATGGCATATGCACATCGAAGTCGATAAAGGGTCCGGCAGGAGCTTCACCCGGCGGGATCGGAGCGTGTGCCGGCTCACCCTTAGGTCCAAGATGTTTAACGAACGCGTACACGGCACCGAGGTCGTCATTGGTCATGTTATGGAGTGACCACCATGGCATTGGAGGGAGCCCCTTTACAGACTTCGCATACGTGATCCACTCTTTTTCGGAGAGGCTGTTCACAAGTAGTCGAAGATTTATCGGATATGTCGTTCCCCATGGCCCCTTAAATCCTACAACGCTACCCTGTAGCCATTCAGATTCCGGCACCTGTCCTCCGGATGGTGCAAAGCCATCGGTGTGACAGTCATTACAACCTGCAACCTCAATGAGGTAACGGCCTCGTTCGATCTTGGATGACTCCTTTTTAGGCAGATCGCTGCGTTTTGGTTCGGATCGTGCGTTGGCATTCCAACCCAGAAGGACGGTAGCCGTAAGCCCCGTTACAAGAAGAAGGGCAAAGAGTTTACTCATAGGTGTAGTTCCCAATGGTCGTGATTGTGAGTGATCACGCCAGAACGACTGGGTACCGACAAGGTTGAAACACTTTTACGCGAATTCTGCGGAGTCATTTTGGTGATCCAGTGTCACGTTTCGTCACCCACACTGCACTGTATCATATACCAACACTGCATGAAGGGGGCTTCTCATGACACAACAGGAGATACAAGACATGGAACACTATATGGATCGTTTCGATTCGCTCCGGTTTGCAGAGATAGAGTGGAGGGAAGAAGAACAAGAGGTTGAGCGAGCGATCGAGATCGCAACCGAAGCCGGTGATACGGAAACCGTTCAGATCCTTCGATCTCGGCTACAGATCATGCGGCTGGTTCATGAACACTGCATACGGCATGAATTCGAAGTTCTGTTGGGTGTGGATCTCCACGACATTCCTCACCCAAATGGAACCGATCCGTAACGATAGTGGTATGCAACGGGTTCATCTGCCATTCCGGAATCCACTCCCGTTCACTCATGCCCATCCGTATGTTCAGAACTATCGTCTCCATCGCGGTCCTTACGTTGTTGCTCGTATCCTGTGCGGACTATGCCGATGGACCATATCATCCGCGTGACGATGACGACGACCGTACAGATACGACCGATACAACAGGTGGCAATGACTCAACCGTTTGCTTCACGCGCGACGTGTTGCCGATCCTCATCTCAAACTGTACCATGGCAGAATGTCACGATGCCGTCCGTCCGGAGGAAGAGATCGATCTCACATCGTATACCTCGATCATGAGCGGCAAGAAAACGATCATAAAGCCGGGCAACCCCAACGATTCGAAACTTTACGAGTCGCTTGTTGAAGATGAATCCGACGAACGTATGCCCCCTCCCCCTCGCTCCCTCTCACAGGCGCAGATCGATCTTATCGCCCGTTGGATACGGGAAGGGGCTAAAAACCGCGATTGTTCTGCAGATCCAACCACGTGCGACACTGTGAACGTTCTCTATACGACCCACGTAGAGCCCATGATGGCTCGGTATTGCAACGGCTGTCACAGCGGAGACGTCCCTGAAGCCGGTATAGACCTTTCACAACGGGCAACTGTAGAGACCTATGCGAGGAATGGAATGCTTGTAGGCACGATGTCCCATTCCGCCGGCTTTCTGAAGATGCCACCTTCCGGCCCACGGGTCAGTGATTGCACGATCGGGACTGTACATGCGTGGATATCACAGGGACTACGATAGGGTGAATCACGCTAAGGCCTGATATTCCATGAACTTCCGTTCACCGACAATGCACGCCCCGGTTTGGCGTCCTCACCGGCATGGTCGTATATTTGCGGTTTGTGGTCACCCACTGCACGACGAATTATTGAAGGAAGAGCATGATCTGTGCGGCCTGCACATACCTTGGCAGGACATGGTTGTTGACCATGTTGCTCGTCTGCATGGTGATGGTGGCCCCGATCGTCTCCACATCCTCCCCCTCTGGCAATCCACCGCCTTCCGTTGCCATTCCGGATTCAGCCCGCCAACGTCCGGTCTTTCCAGACGAATTCAGCGACCTTGACGAAGAAACGTCAACCGCCGGTGAGTGGGACCCGGAGATCACCGCTAATCTTGAGCGCGCCCGCCGGAGATACCTCAAGGCACTCTCTCTTGTAGAGCAGAAGGACACCGCGCTGGCAGCGGAGCAGTTCGAAGCCGCCATTGCGCAACTGAACAACCTAGCGTCATACCCTAAGATCGAAGAGAATGTTGACTTCACAGACCTCGTACAGGCTGTGATCGAGGACTATGAAGCCTACGTCCAGAACATCGACAACCTTGATGAGAACTCTTCGGTGTTCATTCTACGCGACAGGCTCTTTGAAGAGATCGATGCTCAGCGGCCAACCGTGGAGACGATAACAATACCAAAACCCGAGCCCCCTTCGAGCATACCGGAAACGACGATACCGCTGACCTACAACGATGCAGTTCAGAAGAACATCGACTTCTTCACGGCTCGGCCATTGGGCAAGAAGTTCATGCGCATCTCCCTTGAGCGCACCGGCAGGTGGAATTCTATGATCCACCGCATTGCTGCCGAAGAAAAAATGCCGCCCGAGATCGCCAATCTGGCCATCGTGGAATCCGGTCTCAACCCAAATGCCTTCTCCAGGGCCCGCGCAATGGGTATGTGGCAGTTCATGCAGCCAACGGGCGAAGAATATGACCTAGATGTGACCTATTGGATCGACGAACGCCGCGATCCGGAGAAGTCTACCCGAGCCGCGATGCGCTTCCTTCGGGACCTCTACAATGACCTTGGAGACTGGCACCTAGCTCTTGCAGCATATAACTGTGGAGGCGGAAATGTCCGCCGTGCCATCAGGAAGTCGGGCCTCGAAAACCCGAATTTCTGGCAGATCCAAGCCTTCCTTCCGCGCGAGACCCAACAGTACGTTCCAAGGTTCATTGCCACCTCATTGATCTCCTCAAATCGGGATCAGTATGGCTTTTCCGACGACTCGTTGAACTTCCATCCGTCGTATGAATACGAGACGGTGAAGATCAGTGAGCCCGTTCAGTTATCGGTGCTGGCAACCTGTGCAGATGTAGCAAAGGACTCCTTGGCCAAGCTCAATCCGGAGTTGGTGCGCGGCTCAACGCCACCCGCTGGAACCTATGAGTTGAAGTTGTACCCGGGGACAGCCGATATGTTCAGGAAGCGGTTTGCACTGCTGAGTGAACAAGAAAAACGTCCATGGGTCAATCACACCGTTACCCGAGGTGAAACCCTTGCTTCCATCGCAAAGAGATACGGGGTTTCCGGTTCCCAGATCGCGGAGGTCAACGGCCTCAGCGGCTACAAGACCAAACTTCGCAGGGGAAGCATACTCCGTGTTCCGATCACATCTCGTGTTACGGAACCGTCCGAAGGCAAGGAGATGGGTCAGGCAACCACGTCTCCGGACATCCTGCCGATGGATAAAGGTGCTAAACCTGCAACCAAACCAGCGATCGTCTCAGAGCCAGAGGTTGTAAGTCGCAAAGCATCGCCGGAGAATCGCGTTACGTATGCTGTGCGTTCCGGTGACAATCTTTCGTCGATCGCACGACGTTTCGGCGTCCGTATTGCCGACATCAGGAACTGGAACGATCTGCCGTACGACCACGAGAACATTCGAGTGGGAGACACCCTCATCGTATCGATCACGGATGCCCCAAAGACAGGAAGTCCGTCTGTTGAGCGTTTGGCAGTGACGCGCACTGTACGCCACACCGTCCGTAAAGGCGAGACGCTCACCGAGCTGGCTGAATCCTATGAGACCACACCCGATCGGCTCCGCGAACTCAACGGGATGAAGAAATCTGGCGCTCTCAAAGCCGGCTCAACCATTGATGTGGAGACATCACTGCCAAAGAGTAAGGTAGCCCAGATCCAGGAGCCAAAACCGACCCCTGTGCCTCCGATCAAGGTCCCAGCCCGCTATACCGTTCGATCCGGAGACACCCTCATCGAGATCGCAGACCGCTTCGGACTGTCCGTTGAATCCCTTCAGGCCAAGAACCCATCCCTGCGCAAGTCTACGAACGTGCGCAAAGGCCAAACGTTGAAGCTCCGTTAAGGCCTGCTTAGGTGACCTGCTTAGGTGACCTGCTTAGGTGACCTGTACAGGCCATTGGCACTCTAACATTCTAGCATTCTAGCATTCTAGCACACTAGCACATTAGCACATTAGCACATTAGCACATTAGCATCCTGCCGTATCTTTGTCTTCTATGCATGCTATCATTCCCGTTGCCGGGATAGGCACTCGTTTGCGACCATTCACGCACTCTCTTCCAAAGGTGCTTGTGAATGTTGCCGGCAAACCGATCCTTGGACATATCCTCGATACGCTCGTTGCACAAGGTGTGACCAGTGCAACGATCATCACTGGATATAAGGGTGAACTCGTTGAAGATTACGTTAGGTCTACCTATGACCTGAACGTGCGTTTCGTTGAGCAGGAAGAAATGTTAGGCCTTGGCCATGCTATCTGGGTCGCGCGTGAATCGCTCAACGAAGAACCGGTGCTCATCATTCTGGGTGATACAGTCTTTGACGTAGACCTTTCTGTGTTGGCAACGAGTCAGTTTTCTTCGCTTGGCGTGAAGTACGTTGATGATCCTCGTCGATTCGGCGTTGTCATCGAAGAAGGCGGGTTCGTGAATCGATTGGTAGAGAAGCCCGAGACTCCGGTTTCAAATCTGGCCATCGTAGGACTCTACTTCATTCGTCGTCCACAGGCTCTTCGCACAGCACTTGCTTCTCTCATTGAAAACAACATGCGTACCAAGGGTGAATATCAACTCACCGATGCCCTTCAATTGATGGTTGACGCGGGAGAGAAGTTCACAACCTTCAGCGTAGATGGCTGGTACGACTGCGGCAAGCCAGAGACCTTGCTACAAACCAATCGTTTCCTTCTTACGAAGCGAAACGTGATGCCCACCGCACCACAGGGATGTGTATTTGTCCCCCCTGTACACGTAGACCCAACTGCCATCGTCGAACACTCCGTTATTGGACCGTATGCTTCTGTCTCGAAAGGGGCTCTTGTTCGCAACAGCATCGTTCGCGACAGCATCATCAGTGACCAAGCAACGGTTGCAGACATAGCACTCGACCAGTCGATCATCGGAGAAAACGCCGAAGTAACCGGACGTTTCTCCTCGATCAACATCGGCGACGCATCCATCGTCCGCCTCTCTCAATGAATTAGCACATTAGCACACTAGCACATTAGCATTCTCCCAACTTTCACTCCAGACATGCAGTACATCTTCACATCAGAGTCGGTCTCTGAAGGACATCCCGACAAGGTCTGCGATCAAGTTTCCGATGCCGTACTCGACGAGGTCTTGTCAAAAGACCCAACAGGTCGCGTTGCATGCGAATGTTTTGCAACAACAGGCATGATCGTTGTTGGCGGTGAGATCACCACAACAACCTACATCGACCTCCCGGAAGTTGTCCGCGGCGTCATTCGCGATATCGGCTATGATCGGGGTGAATATCGCTTCGAAGCTGATTCATGCGCAGTGATCAATGTGATCAACCGCCAATCACCTGATATCGCCCAAGGCGTGAACACCGGCGGAGCCGGAGATCAAGGCATGATGTTCGGCTATGCAACAGCAGAGACCGATGAATACATGCCCGCTGCTCTGTACTATTCACACAAGCTTGTGAAACGTCTTGCAGACATTCGCAAGACGGACAAGATCCTCATGCCGTATCTGCGTCCTGACGCAAAGGCTCAGGTATCGGTTGTGTATGGCGACAATGGCGAAGTTGTTCGAGTGGACACCATCGTTGTCTCCACACAACACGATCCGATGGAGAATGCGCAAGCTCGCATCCGCGAAGACGTGATCGAAAACGTCGTCAAAGCCGTGATCCCTGAGCACCTCATCACCGCAGAAACGAAGTACCACGTAAACCCAACCGGCAAGTTCGAGATCGGCGGGCCACACGGCGATACGGGGCTTACCGGTCGCAAGATCATCGTTGACACCTACGGCGGCCGTGCTCCACACGGCGGCGGCGCCTTCTCCGGCAAGGATCCAACAAAGGTTGACCGTTCGGCAGCCTACGCCGCACGTCACCTGGCTAAGAATATCGTTGCCGCAGGTGTGGCCCGCGAATGCACCATCCAGCTTGCCTATGCCATCGGAGTTGCCGAGCCCGTCTCGATCAACATCAACCTGCACGGCACGTCCAAGGTCAACGAGCGTGAACTCGAGCAGTTCATTATGACGCATCCCGACATGAGCCTTACGCCAGCCGGGATCATCGCGCGCCTTCATCTGCAACGCGCTATCTACCGTCCAACCGCCGCATACGGTCATTTTGGACGTCATGAGTTCCCTTGGGAACATCTTGACCTCCGTGACGTGTTTGCTAAGAACTTCGCATAATCTTTCTCACCTCTCTCTCTTTCAGAACCTATGTCAACGAAGACCGCCAAGAAGACGAAGCCTGCAACCAACGGCGTTGCACCAAAGGCAGTAAAGGCTACAAAGCAATCAAAGACACCGGCACGTGTTGCCAAGGGTCAGATCGCCCATAAGCCCCTTTCCTATGCCGTAGCGAACATGGACCTCGCCGAGTGGGGTCGCAAGGAGATCCGTCTGGCAGAGGCAGAAATGCCCGGCTTGATGGCACTCCGCCAGGAGTTCAAGGGCAAGAAGCCACTTAAGGGTGCGCGCATCGCCGGATGCCTCCACATGACGATCCAGACAGCAGTACTCATCGAGACACTCGTTGATCTTGGTGCAGATGTAACATGGTCGAGCTGCAACATCTTCTCCACGCAAGACCACGCTGCTGCAGCCATCGCGAAGGCAGGCATTCCGGTCTTCGCATGGAAGGGCATGAATGAAGAAGAGTTCGATTGGTGCATTGAGCAGACGTTGTTCTTTGGTAAGGACCGCAAGCCCCTTAACATGATCCTTGATGACGGCGGCGATCTCACGAACATGGTTCTCGATCGTTATCCGGAATTCGTTGAGGCTATCCGCGGCATCTCGGAAGAGACAACAACGGGCGTGCACCGCTTGTATGAGCGTATGAAGAATGGCACACTTCCGATGCCGGCGATCAATGTGAACGACTCGGTAACGAAAAGTAAGTTCGACAACAAGTACGGCTGCAAGGAATCGCTGGTTGACGCGATCCGTCGCGCAACAGACATCATGCTTGCCGGCAAGGTTGCCGTGGTTGCCGGATACGGAGACGTTGGCAAGGGCTCTGCAGCATCCCTTGCAGGCGCCGGTGTTCGCGTGATCGTAACGGAGATCGACCCGATCTGCGCTCTTCAAGCAGCAATGGACGGCTTTGAAGTGAAGAAGATGATCGATGCCGTCAAAGAAGCTGACATCGTTGTGACTGCCACAGGAAACTGCGACATCATTGGCGAGAAGCACTTCAAGGCCATGAAGGACAAGGCCATCGTGTGCAACATCGGTCACTTCGACAATGAGATCGACATGGCATGGCTGAACAAGAACCATGGCAAGTCCAAGATCGAGATCAAGCCGCAAGTAGACATCTACACTGTTGGCAAGAAGGAAATCATCGTCCTTGCTGAAGGACGCCTTGTGAACCTCGGTTGCGCAATGGGACACCCATCCTTCGTGATGTCCAATTCCTTCACCAACCAAACTCTTGCCCAACTCGAACTGTGGCTTAACCACAAGAAGTACGAGAACAAGGTCTACGTTCTCCCGAAGAAACTCGACGAGAAGGTAGCGCGTCTCCACCTCAAGAAGATCAGCGTTGAACTCGAAGTTCTTAACGAAAAGCAGGCCAAGTACATCGGTGTTGATGTGAAGGGGCCATACAAGCCGGAGTATTATCGCTATTGAACAGCGAATAGCGAATAGCGAATAGCGAATAGCGAATAGCGAATAGTGAATAGTGAACGGCGAATGGTGAACAGCAGATTAGACACATATCTATTCGCTGTTTGCTGTTCGCTGTTCGCTGTTCACGGTTCGCTGTTTAGAGGAGGATGTTGATGTCCACAACACCTGAACACGTTAGCGAGTTACTGGAGCGCATTCGATCCACATCGAACACTCCGAGTATCGCTGATGTTGGAACTTGGTTGAATGAATTGGACGAGGTGGATCGAACACCCTTGAGCCCGGACCTTGTCCGCACCCTGGAGGGACTGCGACTTCGTTTGCAAGCTATGGAGCATGCACTGACGGGCGATGAAGAGACGGCTCTGAGTGTGATCCTTCAGGCGATCAACATTTTTCGTGGCGAGAACAGCGAATCTGACCTTGCCAGAGCTCTACTCCTCGAAGGCAACTACCACCTGGCCTTGGGCCGATTTATTACGGCCTTACGATCCTACGAAGAGGCCTTACATCTGTTCACAGCGCTCAACGACGAGAACGGTCGCGCCCGAGTGATCGGCAACATGGGAACGGTTTACAACTTCGTCGGGGATTACGACAGAGCCCTGAAGTGTTATCAAGAGGCAACTCACTACCATGAGCTAACGGGTGACATGGAGAGCCTTGCCCGAACAACTGGAGGTATGGGGCTTGTTGCTGCCAACACATCAGACTATCCAACGGCGTTGCAGCATTTGACCAAGGCACTGGATATCCATCGCTCACGGAATGCACGTCGAGAGGAGGCTCGCACACTCAGCAGTCTCGGGAACGTCTACCGAGTGGTCTCCGACTATCCAAAGTCATTAGAGTTCCTGCAAAAGGCTCATGCCATCATCGAGGAGATCGGAGAGAAGAAAGGTCTTGCTCGCGTCCTCATGAATCTTGCCGGCATCTACGGCGACATGCATGATTACGAGCGCGAGTTAGCGACCACGTTGCGAGCACTTGCGATCAATGAACAGACCAATGATGCAGCAACTCATCCGCGCCTTGTGGGTGACCTTGCATCTACCTACATGATCCTTCAGCAGTTCGATATAGCGCTCGAGCATATCAATCGAGCTATCGAAGAGAGCGACCAACTCGGACTTACCAGCCTCGCATACAGCCAGCGCGTTGTTCGCTCGTCGATCCTCTTTCGTCTTGGGCGTATTGACGAGGCCGAAGCCGAGGCTACACGTTGTTATGAGACAGCATCACTGCATCGCTCACTAGCAGATACAACGCAGGCGCTCGTGAACCTCGGCGACGTATGGCGGTATCGAGGCGATCCGATCAGTTCACGGAGATTTTACGAAGAGGCATTGGTTGAGGCGATGTCTTCCGGTCAACGAAGCCAAGCCTCCAACATTCTCAACACCTTGTCGGAGCTCATGGAGGATCACGATCCGCGTGCTGCACTTGACTATCATCGAAGAAGTGTAGCTCTCGAAAGTTCGATCCTTGGAGAACGACAGAAGCATCAGATCGCTGTTCTCGATATGGAACAGCGACTTTCAGAAGAGCACAAACTCCACGAACAACATCGAGGATTACTACTCGATATCATGCCTGCTGCAACAGTTAGCCGGATCTTGGATGGCGAAAAGCTTATAGCTGATACCTATGATGACACCTCTGTGATGTTTCTCGACATCGTTGGCTTCACAGGACTTGCATCACGAGCCCCAGCAAATCAGCTGGTCCATGTTCTCAATGCCGTCTTTGAACGTTGTGATGAGATCGGCGACCGACACGGCCTGTCAAAGATCAAGACCATCGGCGACGCCTATCTGGCGATCGCCGGAATGCCAGAAATTCAGGAGGACCACGCGGATCGCATTGCCAACGCAGCGCTCAGCTTGCAACATCACCTTCGTTCTCTGAACGTCACTATCCCGTCCCATCTTGGCAATTCGGACTGGATAGAACACGTTGGCGACCTAGCAGTACGGATCGGTCTTCATTGCGGTCCGCTCGTGGCGGGTGTGATCGGCAAGAAGAGAGCGCAGTTCGATGTTTGGGGAGATACCGTAAACGTAGCCTCCCGCATGGAGAGCACAAGCCAGCCAGGTAAGATCCAGGTAAGTGATGCTTTCGCCGTTGCGCTAGGCCGGGGTGCACCACCTACCCTTGATGGTGCCGATGTGGTCATCCGCCGGGAGCCATTTCTCCTGCGGTTACGAGGATCGATCGATATCAAGGGGAAAGGTGAGATGAAGACCTGGTGGTTGGAACTAATCAGCGGCTAGAAAGCATTTCTACCAGTGACCACTACCGTGGCCATCCGGCCATACGGATGCGTCAAAGGCCCCATGCGCGTGCAGACGCATGGGGCCTTGTTGTTTTCCATCTCTAGATTCTCTGGCTGGGTTCAGGGTTTAAGATCCACAGACACCTTGTCGATCGTCCCAGTGAAGCGGAATGGTGGAGCATAGGCTTCATCTACAGGGGAACCCGTGTCAAGTCCTACATCGAGCGTGCCGCCGAGGCCCAATGTCATTGCATGAGTTTGCTCAACACGTGATTCGCCAACCTTCTCACCATCAACGAAAAGAGACATTGTTCCACCTTTTCCCAAACCTCCGCCATCATAGGCAAAAACGGCCTTAATGGTTGAGGACTTAGCAGAAATGGCCTTCTTACTCTCAACACGTGTTACAGTCCTGCCAAGGAAGTTAGAAACGAAGACGGGTTTGCCTTTCATAAGATAGATGCCATATCCACCGTCGGATCCACCCATCACAAAGACTGCTCCGTCTGTCTTGCTGTTTACAGCACCAACTTCTGCCGTTATCGTCCATGACTTGTTCAATAGATTTGGCGCAGAACCGGAAGGTATTGCTTCACTTCCCGGGTAATAGACAAAATTTGTCAGCCCCTTTGTTGGGGTTGGGCGTCCTTGCAACTCTGCACTTAACCGAACGATCTTCCTCGGATCCATCGGCAAAACTTTATACTTCGCCGCTTCTGCCCACCAAAGATCTTGAAGCTCGCGGAGTTTGCCTGGTTGCGATGAAGCAATGTTGTTGGACTGTGTGAAGTCTTTGTTCAGGTCGTAGAGTTCCCAGATCGCATCGTCGGGCTTCACCTTTGTTTCGCCGGATTCCCACGGAATATTCACGCGAGATGCAGCCCAATACCCATCAGCATACATTCCGCGGTTGATGAACATCTCAAAATACTGCTGACGTCTGCGATCCTTTGCGGCAGCATCATCAAAGGTGTACACCATGCTCACACCTTCGATTGGTTGTTGGGTAACGCCATTCATCGTGATAGGGGGCGTTATACCAACAGCTTCGTAGATCGTTGGAGCGATATCGATGACGTGGTGAAACTGATTCCGAACGCCGCCACGGTCTGCAATCTTCTTCGGCCACGAGATAACAATTGGGTTGCGTACGCCACCAAGGTGTGATGCGACCTGCTTTGCCCACTGGAATGGTGTGTTCATCGCCCATGCCCAGCCGGCCGGGAAGTGATTAAAGTGTTTTGGTCCGCCGAGTTCATCGATGTGTTTGAGATTGTCCTCGAGGGATTCAGGAACACCGTTGAAGAACGAGTTCTCATTTAACAATCCAACCAAGCCCCCTTCAGCAGATGATCCGTTATCACCGACCTGGTAGATGACGATCGTATTGTCTGCATCTGGGAGGGAAAGCACTACGTCGAGAAGCCGGCCCATTTCATGATCAGTTTCTGACGTGAACGCGGCAAACACTTCCATCATACGTGCGAAGAGTTTCTTCTGTGAGGCCGAGAGAGATTCCCACGAAGGAAGTTCCTTAGGGCGAGGTGTGAGGACTGCATCTTTTGGAACAACACCCAGCTGCTGCTGACGCTTGAATGTCTCTTCACGGTAGACATCCCATCCTCCGTCGAACTTACCCTTGAACTTTGCGATGAACTCTGGTCGTACATGATGAGGTGCATGTGTTGCGCCCGTTGCCATGTACATGAAGTACGGCCTCTTTTGATCGATACTCCGTGTCCTACGTAACCACGAGATGGCATGATCGGTGAGGTCCGTTGTAAGGATATAGTTTGGATCTGCTGACTGAGCAACGAGATTGTGATTTTCATATAGAGTTGGATGCCATTGGTCTGCATCTCCACCCATGAAGCCATAGAAGTAATCAAAACCATATCCGCTCGGCCAACGATCGAACGGACCGTTTGCACTTGTTTCCCAGTCGGGAGTATTGTGGTTCTTTCCGAACCACGCTGTTGCATAGCCATACTGTCGAAGGACCTGTGCAACGGTACCAGCACTATTTGGAATGATGCCGGTATAGCCATCATACCCCGTAGCCGCTTCAGTGATCACACCATTGCTTACGCTGTGATGATTCCGCCCCGTGAGAAGAGCAGCTCGCGTCGGACTGCACAACGCCGTTGTGTGGAAGCGTGTGAAACGCAGTCCGCTCTTTGCCACTCGGTCAAGAGCAGGTGTTTCAATGGCACCGCCGAACGTACCGAACTGCCCGTACCCAGCATCATCGATGAGAATGAGAACGATGTTCGGAGCACCTGCAGGAGCCTTCACCGGCGCTGGGAATTGAGGTGCATCCGATTCAGAGATCGTTCGTCCAACGTTGCCCTTGTACTTGAAGTCAGGACGCGGAAGGATAGGCTCATTGCCTTCGTTCTGAGCAAAAAGCGGCAACGCGAATGCACAGAATACGGTCGTTACAAAAACACCAACAGCTCTCATACAACGCTCCAGATGAAAAACAAGTTGGACTAGATATCCAGGTTACGAACGTATTGCGCATTGCGCTCGATGAACTCACGTCGCGGTTCCACTGCTTCGCCCATGAGTGTTTCAAACACATGCATTGCTTCTGCGGCATTCTCGATACTCACACGAAGCAGGGTGCGCGTTTCCGGATTCATCGTCGTTGCCCAGAGCTGCTCCGGATTCATTTCGCCGAGACCCTTGAATCGGTTGATGACGATTCCGTCGGCAGTTGCACCCTCTTCAACGGTTGCTTCAACTTCTTCCACAACCTCACCCTTTTCTGCGCTCTTTGCTGCCTTCTTCTCGGCCTTCTCCTTACGGATGCGACCAATGATCTCATCACGCTCGGCATCGTTGTAGGCGTAGTATTCCTGGCGCCCCTTCTTCAACTTATAGAGAGGGGGCTGAGCAATGTACAGCTTGCCATCATTGATCAGCTCCGGCATGTGTTTCCAGAACAACGTAAGAAGCAGTGTACGGATGTGCGACCCGTCAACATCAGCATCAGCCATGAGGATGATCTTACCGTAGCGTGCCTTTGATGAATCGAAATCATCACCGAAACCTGCGCCGATGGCCGTGAGGATCGTGCGGACTTCTTCGTTCTCCAGGACCTTTGTCAGACGTGCTTTGTGAACGTTGAGGATCTTTCCCTTGAGAGGAAGGATAGCTTGGAACCGACGGTCGCGTCCTTGTTTTGCAGAACCACCGGCCGAATCACCTTCTACGAGATAGATCTCGGTGTCTTCCGGTGTGCGCATCGAACAGTCGGCCAGCTTCCCAGGCAACGTTGCACTGTCGAGTGCACCCTTGCGACGGATCAGATCCTTGGCCTTACGTGCGGCGGCACGCGCTTCTGCAGCCTGTGTTGCCTTTTCAATGATATGCTTTGCCGCACTCGGCGTTGCATCGAGATACTTCGTGAGTTCTTCGTTGATCGTTGAACGAACGATACCTTCTGTTTCACCGTTGCCAAGCTTGGTCTTCGTCTGACCTTCGAATTGCGGCTCTGCAACCTTCACAGAGATAACAGCAGTGAGACCTTCGCGGAAGTCTTCACCGGTAAGGTTGATGTCTTTCTTCGTGAGATTGTTCGCTGCAGCATACGCATTGAGAGTACGTGTGAGTGCGCTACGGAAGCCGGACACGTGTGTTCCGCCTTCAACAGTGTTGATGTTGTTCACATACGAGAGAAGATTCTCATTGTAGCCCGAGTTGTATTCGAAGCATACTTCAACCACGGTGTCCACGCCGCTTTCATTCGTATACGTGCCGGCCATGAGGATCGGCTTTGTAATTGCCGTGGCATTCACATCCATGTAGCGGACAAAGTCAACCAAGCCACCACGATACGCATACACGTCCTTGGCACCATCACGTTCATCCTGCATCGTGATCGTTACGTCAGGATTGAGGAAGGCAAGTTCGCGCAGGCGTTCAGCCACTTTTTCGTAACGGAATTCAACCGTACGGAAGATCGTTGCATCGGGCCAGAAGCGAACCGTTGTTCCGCTATGCTCAGATGTACCGATCTCCTTCACCGCACCTTGTGGCGCACCGATCTTGTAGTGCTGCTCATACTTCTTTCCTTCACGTTCGATCGTTACCGTGAGGTCCGATGAAAGTGCATTCACGCAGCTTACGCCCACACCGTGAAGTCCACCCGAAACCTTGTACGTGTTCTTGTCGAACTTTCCGCCCGCATGAAGCGTGCACATAACCACTTCAAGGGTGGAGATCTTCTTTACCGGGTGAGGTCCAACGGGTATACCACGGCCATCATCCTGAACCGAACACGATCCATCCGAGTGCAGTGTTACGAAGATGTTCTTGCAGTATCCTGCAAGTGCTTCGTCGATCGAATTGTCCACCACTTCTTGAATGAGGTGGTGCAACCCGCGCTCGCCCACATCGCCGATATACATGGCGGGACGTTTGCGGACAGCTTCAAGTCCTTCGAGGACCTTGATACTGTCTTCGTTATATCCAACGGGAAGTTGTTCTGGTGTGTCTGACATTGTCGGCTCCATGGTATTCCCCTTAGCGGATGATGATCTCTCGGATCAATTCACCGCCTGCCAGGGCGTTGATCTTCGTTCGTAGTTCTTCTCGACGCAGCGTGAGTTCACTGCGCCATGCTGCTTCCGGTACATGAACGCGCAGCACGCCGTTCTCAAAATTCTTGATCTCTGTTCTCGAGGCAAGTTTTTCGCCGATCACAGCCTCCCAATATTTGGGTAGGCGCGACTTAGCCAATTCACCTTCGAGATGATGTTGCTTTACCCAACCCCTGAGCAGATCCGAAAGCGCCTGCATTATGCCGCCTCCGCCGTAGTAACGGACGTATGACCGGTGTGTGAAGTGGATGATGCCCGACCTTTTTCGAGGGATATCAGCGACATTTCAATACCCCCTCCGCGCACAGCATCGATCTCTCTCATCACCCGCATCACATTATCGCCATCTGTGGTTGTCACAAAACACTGCATCCCCATCAATAGGACTCGGTCCAAGACGCGGGCACATCTGTCTCTGTCGAGCTCACTGAACACGTCATCAAGCAGCACTACAGGCCGCTCATCACATCGTTCATGGAGCAAGACACACTCAGCCAATTTCAAAGCAACGAGAAGCGATTTGTGTTGCCCCTGCGAAGCCGTCTCTCGAACAAGTCCGCCATTGATCATAAAGGCGATCTCGTCCTTCTGCGGTCCAAACATCGTGGTCTCGCGAGCCAACTCCCTCTGACGCAGTTGTTTCGACGCCACACGGTACGATGCAGCAACAGCCTCCGTTGAATAGGGGGCTCCTTGTTCCATCGTTCCGTGTGTGAGCACGTCAGGCTGATACACAACGTCGATCTCCTCAGCAGCTCCCGATACCGCCTCGTACGCAGAACGCACGATCGGCGTCACATCCACGAGGAACTGATGCCTGCGTTCAACGATCTCGGCACTGATATTCACGAATTGTTCCGTCCACACATCCAACACATCGCTACCACCAGACGCTGCGCCGTGTTGGAGTGCTGCGTTGCGCTGTTTTAACAGCCGGCGATGTTCATAGAGCAACTCTGTGAATCGCCTGCTCGACTGCGCCATCACTCCGTCCAAGAAGGCCCGACGTTCTGAAGGACCGCCGAACGTAACACTCTTATGATCTGGAGACAGCGCCACCATCGGCAGTTCACCGATGATATCGCGAGGCGTTAGACTCGAACCATGCGCCGTTGTGATCCGCTTGCGCGTGCCGTTGCGAACACTTACCGTAACACGATACGGCACGTCAAGGTCGCGCATGGCGTCAACCGTTGATGTACAGTCATCGTGCCCGTGTTGGATCAGTGCCTGATCCGACACGGGAACGAAGCTCTTTGCGATCGCACAAAGGCTGATCGCTTCTAGGATCGATGTCTTCCCCGACCCGTTCTGACCAGTCAGCACATTCACATCACGAGCACACGGTATCTCCGTGTGCTCGTGGTTGCGTACGTGTGTCAGTGACACGGATCGGATGACCATCGGTCGCTCCGTTAGATCTTCACCGGCATCACAAGCATGAGGAGCGAATCATCGCCCGCTCCCGGTGTGATGAGTACGGCACGGATCGGCGTTGAGAACGTCATGCGCACATGCAGATCGGGATCGTCATCTGTTGTGATGTTCTTGATCGCTTCTTCGAGAAAACGATAATTGAAACCAACTTCAAACGACTTGCCGGAGAATTCGCACGGGATCGTTTCTGTTCCCTTACCGCCGGAATCTTCGTCTTCGGAGTGCACAGCAAGGGATGTAGCCTCCATCGAGAAGCGCACGTGACGGGTGTTGGTGTTCGCAAAAAGAGAGACACGCTTGATGGCGCTCAGCACTTCTCGTTGATTCACCACAAGCGACTTGTCGTTATCCGATGGAATAACATTCTGATACGGAGGATATTTCTCGTCGATAATGCGCGTTGTGATCGTCATCGAACCGATCGTGAAACGAGCATGCGTGCGAGAGACTTCCATCTCCACGTCACTGTCGAGTCTGCGCAAGAGATCAACAGCACGCGATGGCACAATGGCCTCAAGTCCGGATGGGAAGGGGGCTCCTTCCGGCGCTTTCACGATCACACGGCTGAGACGGAAGCCATCCGTAGCAACGGCCGTTACGCTCTCGCCATTGAACTGGAAGAACACACCGGTCATGCTCGGACGATACTCTTCCGTTGAAACAGCGAAGACCGTCTTGTTCGCCATACGCGTCATGTCTTCCTTGCGAAGCGAAGCGGACTGCGATTCCGGGAACGGTGGAATGGACGGAAACTCGTTTGCATCCAATGCCTTCATTTCATATGAGCCCGTAGGCGTACGCACCGTTACGAGCTGGGTGGCTTCATCAGCATTCACTTCGATCGTTCCTGCGTTGCCCAACTCCTTCACCAGATCATTGAACTGGCGTGCCGGGATCAGCAACGCACCGTCCCTATCACCTGCCACGGGAATACGAAGAGAGATTGTGATCTCTTGGTCCGTAGCCGTGAACGCCAACTCGCTGCCGGAGAGCGACGCATGGATGTGTTCCAGGACAGGGATCGTACTCTTTGCCGGAATGGCGGGGAGAACTTTTTGCAGTGCCTTCTGGAGATCGGGGAGCGCAACAGTAAACTTCATGCGATGGGAGCCAAATAAGGGGTCAGGATGCGCGGATTCACTAATTTGAAGGGCGAATCTACGAACCACCGTATGACCCTACAACCTTTCCCGAAGCCATTTTCATTCTAAAATGCTAACCCCCTACGGACACGATAACGCATTCCTCATGCTCGGCATCGGTGCCTGCCTACTGCTATTGGCTCTCACCCCAGTGGGGATGGCGCTACAGGTGGTTTTCATAGCTCTTGGATTGCTCGTGATCGGGTTTACAATGTGGTTCTTTCGGGATGCAGAACGCCCCCTTCTCGCCGAAGCCGCCACGGATACTTCCCTGGTTATGGCTCCGGCAGACGGTCAGGTTGTAAATGTGGATCACGTGGATCACAGCCCTGAGCTGGGTTGCCCTGCCATCCAGATCAGCATCTTTCTCTCCCCTGTGAACCTCCATGTGAACAGATATCCGGCATCCGGGAAGGTCGTGGACGTCCGTTATATCCCCGGGGCCTATCTGATGGCCTTTAATCCCAAGTCGAGTACGGAGAACGAACGGTCGCTGTTTGTTCTTGAAACACCTGCCGGACGGATATCCTACCAGCAGATCACGGGCTTTTTGGCTCGCAGGATCGTCTACGATACCAAGGTGGGAGACATCGTTACCGCTGGGAAACGCTTTGGCATGATGAAATTCGGCTCTCGAATGGACGTTGTAGTGCCGGCAACCGCCGAGATCCTGGTCCGTCCGGGACAGAAGGTGGTCAGCGCCGCCACGATCCTTGCCCGGTTGAAGGGTAAGGGGGCTTGACCATGCGTGTTACCCGTTCCGTTATTCCGAACCTCTTTACGCTGGCAAACCTGTTCTGCGGGTTTGCGGCTATTGTGGCTGCCTTTGAGAACCATCTTAGTCAGGCCACGCTCTTGGTGATCATGGCCGGCATTTTCGACATGCTGGACGGTGTAGTGGCCCGGATCACCCACAGCACGTCGGAGTTTGGAGTTGAACTCGATTCCCTCTGCGACGCTGTTTCATTCGGCGTAGCCCCCTCGGTGATCCTCTACGTAGCCTTCTTCAACCAGTGGCATCAGTGGGGCCTGCTGCTCGCCTCCCTCCCTGCTTTGGCTGGCGTCCTGAGGCTTGCACGCTTCAATGTTCAGCTCACAAGTATGGAAGACAAGCTCTACTTCCGTGGGATGCCTATCCCAGCTGGGGCGTTTACGATTGTTTCCTACGTGTACCTCTGGCACAGCGCAGACATCCTGCCGGCAAGCTGGAAACCGGGAATGATCGTCTTTGTGACCTTGATGACAGCTGCCGCAATGGTCAGTACCGTGAAGTATGACAACCTCCCGCGTCCGTCACTCCGCGGTATTCGTCAACGACCCATCGTCTTTTCCGTATTTTTCGTGGGTCTCGTGGCCACCATCGTAACCGGTGGCAAGGCACTTTTCCCGTTCATGGTGGTCTATCTTGTCGGCGGCGCTATCCGTCATCTCGCAGTATTTCTGCGCGATCGATCGGACAGCGACGATTCCGTTGAAGAGGCAGACCCCGATCCGTTTACTATGTGATCGCATGAAAACCTATACAGCCTCAATAACGGTCACCCTCCGACGCGCCATTCTTGACGTGCAGGGCAAGGCCGTAGAACACGCACTTCATTCACTCCACATGCCCGCACTCGGCAACGTCCGCATCGGCAAGCACATCGAACTTGAAGTGCAGGCCCCCGATCGCGAATCTGCCAACGACCTCGTGATGGATGCATGTAAGAAGCTTCTTTCCAACCCTGTGATGGAAGACTTCAGCATTCGCCTCGAAGAAAAATCCGCTGAGGTACCGGCATGAAGATCGGCGTAGTGACATTTCCGGGCTCCAACTGTGATGCCGATGCACGGTATGGTGCAACGATCACAGGGAATGAGGCCGTGAAACTTTGGCACAAGGACACGGATCTGCCGGTGGGTCTCGACGCTATCATCCTTCCCGGCGGGTTCTCGTACGGCGACTACCTGCGCACGGGAGCGATCGCCCGATTCTCACCGATCATGAATGAAGTGATCCGCTTTGCCAACGATGGCGGTATTGTGTTCGGCATTTGCAACGGATTCCAGATTCTTTGTGAGTCCGGACTCCTCCCGGGCGGACTCATTCGCAACGAGAATCTCTCCTTCGTCTGCAAGGACGTCCACCTTCGCGTAGAGAATGCCACAACGGCATTCACCCGTGCGGTGAAACCCGGAACCATACTGCGGATTCCTGTTGCTCATGGCGATGGCAGGTTCACAGCACCACAAGAGATGATCGACCGTATCGAAGGTAATGGACAGGTTCTGTTCCGCTACGTTACCGAGACCGGCGAGATAACGGCAGAGGCCAATCCAAACGGCAGCATGAACAACATCGCAGGAATCATCAACGAACGTGGCAACGTTATGGGGCTGATGCCCCACCCTGAGCGGGCCTGTGAGCCCCTTCTCGGATCAGCAGACGGCACGAGCGTTTTTGAAAGTCTGGCTCTTCACTTCGCACAGATCAATCACCTTCAATACACGGAGTAATCCATGTTCGGTTTACCTGGCGGCATGGAGTGGATCCTTATCCTCTTCGTCGTTGTTCTTCTCTTCGGCGCAAAAAAGATCCCTGAACTCATGAAGGGGCTTGGCAGTGGCATCCGCGAATTCAAGAACGCAGCTTCTGGCAAGGATGAAGTTGAAGAAGTGCGTCCGAAGAGCGACACTAAGCAAGATCCTTCGAACTAATGTTTGACGTAGGCGGCGGCGAGCTTATGCTCATCCTGCTCGTCATCCTGTTGCTCTTCGGCCCGAAGAAGATCCCGGAATTCGCTCAACAGGTGGGCAAGGGTATTCGACAGTTCCGTAAAGCACAGGAAGACCTTACGCAGCAGATACGGGACATCTCCGCAGATGCCGCGGTTCGCGACGCGTCCGTCACTGCGTCTGCCAAGCCCCCTATCGTTATCACTCCCTCGGACGAGATCATCTCTCGCACTGCGGATAAAGATGAACCGGATACACCAGACAACCAATGAACTCATCGTATACGTCGGATCGGGATTCGTTCGCAACGGGTACTCTGTCCGTTGAAGACCGTGTTGCATCATTCCTGCATCGCATCAACGAACGCTCAGAGCTGAACGCATTTCTCAGTTTGGATGCGGAGCGTGCATCTGCGTCCGCAAAAGAAGGTGACGAACGATTTGCGTCGGGACTACAACGCCCCCTTGAAGGACTTGTTGTTGCCGTCAAGGACAACATCTCGATGAAGGGGCTCCCTACAACGTGCGCTTCGCGCATGCTGGAAGGATTTCAACCGCTCTTCGATGCAACAGTGATCGAACGACTCCGCGACGCAGGTGCCATCATCGTTGGTAAGACGAACATGGATGAGTTCGCCATGGGCTCGTCGAACGAGACCTCTGCGTTTGGAATTGTTCGGCATCCGCAAGATCCCACACGTGTGCCCGGTGGTTCGTCCGGTGGATCCGCCGTAGCCGTTGCTGAAGGAATGTGTCACGTCTCACTTGGTTCCGAAACCGGCGGCTCTATCCGCCAGCCCGCAGCCTTCTGCGGCACGTATGGACTTAAGCCAACCTACGGCAGGGTCTCGCGGTATGGTTTGGTTGCCTTTGCTTCGTCACTTGATCAGATAGGATTGTTCTCGCGGTCCATCGGAGACATGCAGGCTACGTTCTCTGTTCTTGCCGGACACGACCCGATGGATAGCACGTCGAACCCAGCCCCCTCCATCGTTCACATACCTACGGATCGTGCACTTCGTGTTGGTGCCATGCCGTTATCACAGTTAGAGGGTTGCGAACCCTCGGTGATCGAAGCCTACCAACGATACCTTGATGCTCTTCGCGAGTCTGGTGCTACGGTCACCGATGTCTTTCTCCCACACACCGAAACATGGATCCCAACGTACTTCATTCTTGCAACGGCTGAAGCGTCGAGCAACCTAGCGCGCTTTGATGGTGTACGTTTTGGACTTCGAGTTGATGGGACTAAGGATGGGACTGGGGATGGGACATTTGATGGGGATGTTACTACGGCGTCTCGTTCTGCCGGATTTGGAGCAGAAGTGAAACGCCGGATCATGCTTGGCACCTACGTGCTATCGAGTGGGTATTACGAGGCATACTACGGGAAGGCGCAACAGGCCCGCAGACTTATCAGTGATGCCTATGCAGAGATCTTCCGTCAGGTTGACGTGCTGGCAATGCCTACAACTCCAACAACTGCCTTTGCCATTGGCGAAAAGAGTGACCCGGTCAGCATGTGGCTCAGCGACTACTTCACCGTGTCCGCCAACATCGCCGGCATCCCCGCCCTCAACATTCCATTCGGCACCGATGCACAGGGCCTGCCCATCGGCATGCAGTTGCAAGGGGCTATGAATAGTGATGAGATGCTGATGGAGGTTGCCGGGCGCCTCTGACCGACATTACGCAAACGTGATCGGCACCTGGATCTTCTCCGAAATGCTCAGTTTCACCGGACAGGTGGTAACGGCATTGGTCAGGATCTTGATCGCATGGTCGTCAAAGGCCATATTCATACGGATATTCACCACCAGCCGCCCCACTCGGCGAAGGGGGTCGGCCACCATTTCCTTGCCAACGGTGAGTTTGGTGCCTCGGACGTCCCATCCGTGCTTATCTCCGGCTAGGCCGATATAGGTAAGCATGCACGAGCCCAGGGCCGTAGCTAGTAGGTCTGTAGGCGAAAAACTCTCGCCACGGCCGTGATTGTCCACGGGGGCATCGGTGATCAAGGTAGTGCCGGAAGGGCCGTGTGTGGCCGTCGATCGCAGCTCCCCTTCATAGATCAACGTCATTTCAACCATTGAAAACTCCTTCCGTTGGCGGATTGTCCGTAAATTTGTCTTCTATCCCACAAAGGACATGTCAATATGAGCGTTCTCGTCAACAAAAAATCCAAGATCATCGTTCAAGGCATCACCGGCAGCGAAGGAACTTTCCACGCTTCCCAGATGCTCCAGTACGGCACCAACGTTGTTGGCGGCGTAACACCTGGCAAGGGCGGTACAATGTACTCAGGCAAGGGTGAAGATACCTTCACACGTCCGGTTCCGGTGTTCAACACTGTAGCCGAAGCTCGTGCTGCCACCGGTTGTGATGTGTCGATCATCTTCGTTCCGGCACCTATGGCGGCAGATGCCATCCTTGAAGCAATCAGCTCAGGTATCGAAGTGATCGTCTGCATCACAGAAGGTATCCCTGTTAAGGACATGATCCCGGTCCAAGCTGCCCTCGAACAATCTGCGAGCCGACTCATCGGACCGAATTGTCCGGGCATCATCACTCCCGGTGAGTGCAAGATCGGCATCATGCCTGGCTTCATCTTCACATCCGGACCGATCGGTTTGGTATCACGTTCCGGAACATTGACCTACGAAGCTGTACGCCAGTTGTCGGATGTGGGTCTCGGTCAAACCACGTGTATCGGTATCGGGGGCGACCCGATCATCGGAACACGTTTCATTGATGCGATCAAGCTCTTCAACGAAGACCCAAAGACCGAAGCCATTGTCATGATCGGTGAGATCGGTGGCAATGCAGAAGAAGAGGCTGCTGAGTACATCAAGAAGCATGTCAAGAAACCAGTGGTCGGCTTCATCGCCGGTCAAACAGCACCTCCCGGACGTCGCATGGGTCACGCCGGCGCTATCATCTCCGGCGGCAAAGGCACAGCAGCTGATAAGATGGCCACAATGCGCGCATGCGGCATCACCGTGGTCGAATCTCCAGCCACAATCGGCATCACGATGAAGAACGTACTCTCCGGCAAGGCAACAGCCGCAAAGCCTGCAAAGGCTCCGGCAAAAGCCCCCGCAAAGGCCGCCGCTAAAAAAGCCCCTTCAAAGAAAAAGTAACCCCGTATCTCCGTAACCCCGTAACTAAGTAACTCCGTAACTAAGCAACTCCCATGGAACGTACTCTCTGTATCATCAAGCCGGACGGCGTCCGCAATAACAACATCGGCAATATCGTTGCCATGATCCAGGCTGCCGGATTCCGCATCCTTGGAATGAAACTCACGCGTATCTCGCCAGCTGTTGCCGGTGAGTTTTACGCGGTACACAAGGAACGTCCGTTCTACGGCGAACTGGTGAACTTCATGTCGAGCGGAGCTATCGTTCCGATCGCACTTGAAAAAGAAAATGCCATCGCTGACTGGCGCGCCCTGATCGGTGCAACAGACCCTGCAGAAGCAGCTGAAGGAACCATCCGCCGCGCCTATGCAACCAGTAAGGGCGAAAATGCTGTTCACGGCTCGGATTCCGTTGAGAACGGTATCAACGAAGTAGCCTTCTTCTTCGCTGAAAGCGAACTGATCAACAACGCCTGACCCACAACACGAAACCGATGAACGCGTCTGGTGTTCTAGTACGAGGGCGGACATCCGCCCTCGTGTCGTTTCTGAACGTTTTGTGGTAGATTTCCATGTCCAAACGCACATCAATGATCGTCCGACTCCCTCTCGTACTCGCCCTCTGCTTCCTTTGCACGGCCGGCGTTATGGTTGCACAACAGACCGGTGCAGCTCCAGCCGGACGTGAGTATCGTTTGCAAGCTCTTTACCGCGCTGGTATAGCCCAGAGCTATGAAGTGGTGGAGCAGACCACGGTGGAACGCACTCATAGCGATTCTTCAAAGAAAACCTATGACCGCAAGGTCACGTTCTTCATGACTGTTCGCTGCATTGAGTCCATCGATGGGATCTCTAAACTAGCGGTGAACATCGATTCGTTGGTCTACAAGTTCACAGCCCAAGGGTTAGAGATCAGCTACGACTCCCAGAAGGATATCACGGTAAAGAACTTTGCCGATCTCAACAACTATATCGGCCCCCTCAATCGTACGTTCGAGATCACTGTTAGCCCCTACGGCGAGGTGACGAAGCTGTCCGGTGAACAGGTTGACTTCTGGCGCGAATACCTTGAACAGAATGCTGCAGACCTCGACTCCGTAGTCTATACGATCTGGATGCAGTCACTCGACCGCGAGAATCTTTTGCAGTACGGAGATGTTCAAAAGCGCATGATACCCGGGCTCCGCAAGGGTGTTGACTCAACATGGAAGCATGGCCTCACCACACGCGTTGATGGTGTGGTATTCGAGGGTAAGGTTTCATCCCGCCTAGCAGCCTATAGTGGCGGACTATACACGATCATCACCAAAGATTCGATCCCAGTCCAAGCTGGGCAAGACGTCCACATCTACGGGATCCCCTACCTGAGCACGGTTCGCGATGGTGGTGCTGTGGTTGATAACACGTTGTTGCTCTCATCAACCGGCACGATCAACGAACTCACTTCGGTAACAAAGGCGTGGTTCAGTGCTATCGTGCGCGCCGAGACCTTTACCCATCGCATCACATCCACAACACAGTGGAAACTTACGGGCCAGTATCAATGGTAAGACGGCTACTTCTGACGTTGACCATCGCAGTCTCCACATGGGCCTGCTCATCAGATGATGCACCAAAAGACGCCGAGGCCTCCGGCTCTGCAGAGATCACTGCAGCAGATACTGCTGACGCAAAGACGATCTCCTTCACGGAAGCCAAGGTTGATTCGTTTGTCCTGCGTTATGCACCCGGACAAGTGTTACGTTACCGTGTACATCAGTTCTCCGAAGCCGGACCGGACTCAGCGGTAGCAACCACGAACAGCACACACGTCTACACAAAGAAGGTTCGTGCCGTTCGTTCTGATGGCTCATTCGAACTGACGATGAGATTCGACTCCGTAAGAGTCGATGCCGTTGTTCGAAATCGCAACACGGGCGCGGTATTGCTCCAGCAATCCTACACATCCGCAGACTCAACCCAACGCACGAGCGAGAAGTTTGTGCAATTCAATGCATTGTTGGGTGAAGAGATCTCTGTCTTTGTCTCTCCACGCGGAGCCATCCTTCAGGTAGGCGATGTATCGCCGATCGTGAAGAAGATGGTGGCATCGGCCAAACAAGAAGTAGCACCACAGATGATCGAGCAACTCTCCGAACAACTCAAGGCGGCTGTGTACGGATCCTTCCATGGTCAGGAGATCATTCCGTATCCAAAGGAAAAGATCGATGCCAGCGGAAGCTGGTCGAACGCCATGACAACTCCGCTTGCCGAGTTCTTTAATGTATCGACAGTGGCCTCGTACCACATCGCCAACATCAAGGAAGTAAAGAGCCGCCGCATCGCATCGATCGATGCAACGATCGATGGCTCGTTCTCTGTTCGCCCCCTACCAAAGGACGCACCATTCTCGGTAAAGGTGAACTCCTCATCGATCACCGGCACATCCCACTCCCTTCTTGATGTTGAAGGGGGCTATACGATCTCAAAGAAGAATGCGATCACAATGAACGTGTCAGCCTCCATCGTAACGCCAAAGGGTGAGCGAAGGTCGGTATCTCAATCTCAAGTTTCTCGCTACGAGATCGAACTGTTGCCGTAAGCATATGCCGAAACAAAAGGTAGACCTGCGCAAGGTCTTCCAAGCCAGCGACTCTATCGCCTTCCTCGTGATCGCGATCGGTCTGTTCATAGCACTCTTCCTGGACGAGATGTCGGTGCGCCTCATCGGCATCTGCATCACGATCCTAGGGGGCGTTGCACTGTTTATGATCGTATCTCCGCGTCTGACGGATCTGCAGATCATCTCCCCCGTGCGCCCATCGCAAACTCCAGATCTTGGCTCGCGAACAATACAGGATGGCTCAAAGCGATCACAGACCTTTGATCCTGAGGCCTATCGCGAGTCTTTCGGTTCTACGGAATCAGGCGAGTCCCCATTCGTTGATGAAGATCAGATCGATCTCTTTGAAGGGCAGAGCGAACTCATTCGTAAGCCCGCGCCAACACAGAAGCCATCACCTGCTGCACCAAAGATCGATACGTTCATCGACCATCAAGATGCTGAGTCTGGCATACGGATCGTTGGAACACGCCCGGGTTCGAAGAAGGCTACTCCGAAACTTGTAAGCGAACTCCGTCAGGAGACCCGCAAGAACCTTGAGGCAGCCACTCCAGAAGAGACGTCCGAGGAGGTTTTCTCGTCACCAGTGGCAGTCATCACCGGACGGGTAACGGATGAGATCCAACTATCAGAGGACGTAAAGGTTCGTCCGATCTCTCGTACCCCTCGCGTAACCGAAGCAC
Source organism: Ignavibacteria bacterium (assembly GCA_016707005.1). NCBI lineage: Bacteria > Pseudomonadati > Ignavibacteriota > Ignavibacteria > Ignavibacteria bacterium. The sequence continues at coordinate 1,088,653 of JADJIQ010000005.1, read as the reverse complement.
CACCGCCTCCGCCTGTGACTGCTCCGGCCCCACCTCCGGTGGAAGAGGTCGAAGAAGTCGAAGAGCACGAAGAGGACGTAGTGTTGCTTGACGAAGCTACCGTGGAAGTTCCGGAAGAAGTTGAGCAGGTCCCTGTTCAACGCGAAACGTCACGTCGTTCACCGGCGGTAGCACTTACCACGTTCGTCAACGACGAAGCAGATGAGGATCTGTCCTCGCAAGAACCACGTCGAGAATTCGACTACCTCCTCAATCGCGTTCTGATGGTGATCCGAAGCGCAACCAACGCACGTACGGCTGCCTTCCTCTGGGTCAACGCTGAGCGTCAACAACTTGTGGTTGAAGCGAAGATCACGGAAGCCGAGGCAGAGTTCACCACTGAGCGCAAGATCCCTATGGGACGCGATGCGCTGAGTCAGATCGCCCGCGAAGGAGTTCCGGAGATCATCACGCAGATCAGCCCGGCTGCGGAAATGGACCTTCTGCCGTACTACGTCCGTTCAGCGCAAACGATGTCCTTCATCGGCGTACCCGTGTACTACGGCGGAAATGTTGTTGGTATTCTCTGCGCCGATTCGCTCATCGAGGATGCCTACTCCGACATCACGGTTGGTTTCTTCGGTCAGTTCACCAAGCTGATCTCCGGACTTGTGTCTTCCTACACCGCAAAGTTCGACCTCATGCAGGCCTCGGCGATCTTGGAAGCCACAAAGCACTTCCGAGAACACGTGGGCACTGCACCATCAACCGTGCAGCAGGTGGTACGCGGACTCTTTGCCACGCTCATTCAGCACATGGACATCAGTCGTATTGGTGTAGTCAGCTTTGATCCAGCACAGAAGCTTTGGACCCTTACCGATGCACGCTCAGCCATGGACGACGGATATCGCGACAACGTTGGGTGCAGTGTTGATCTCACAACGTCGGCTGTAGGACATGCGATCAGCTCGGCAACCACCGTTGTGCACGCAGAAGACTTCAAGGGTACCCGGGTGTTCGTGCAGGAGCCCCCTCTCGAGACTGGTCAGTTCGTCGCAGTGCCGTTGTGTACGGCCTCGGACTCGTACGGCTCACTGTTCCTCGAGAACGTGGAATCGAGTCTGTCACAACAAGACATCGGACTTGCCGAAGCTCTCGGCCAGCTTGCCGGCGAACTTCTCGAGCACATTCGCAAGGCAGAGGAACTCCAGGGTTCTGCGCTGCTTGACCACGCAACGGGCGTCCTGAATACGCAAGGTTTTGAGATGCGTATTCGCGAGGAGTTCAAGCGTTCTGTGGATTACAACTTGCCGCTGACGTTGTGTATGGTTCATCTCGACCCATCACGGACGAACGCAGAGCAGCGCGAACGTGCACTGTTGCACATCCTTCGGATCGTGAAGAACCAACTCCGCGATTACGACATCGTAGCTCGTGTAGAAAGCGATCAATTAGCACTCGGCCTTGTAGGATATCGCCTGCAAGAGGCTCAGAATTGGACGGAAACAATGCGTCGCGAGATCGCCAGCACTCCGGTTGATATCGACGGGAAGCGTTTGTCCTTCACCGTTTCCATTGGGATCGCACAGTCCGAACCGCGAGATGAATGGGATGACCTCATCGCACATGCAACGGCCGCACTGGATGTAAGCAAGCGCGTTGGGAACAAGGTAACCGTCTTCGCTTAATCGTTATCGGGACCGGCTGTACTGAATCGGACAAGCACCGGACAATGGTCGCTCACCGCATCGGCGATGTTCCCCTTGAGGAAGGACCGTATGTCCTCCACACGTTCTGTTCCCTTGATCACTCTGTCCCGAGCACTCTTTGAAACAACGATCTGATCGATCGTGGTCCACTTGTCATTCTTGCAGCTCTTCAGCGAACCGGTAAGGAACTCCATGCTCGTGCTCTCAAGCAGCGGCGTAAGAGTTGCTTGCTGACGACGTGCTGTGAAGTCATTGAAGTCTCCAACGATCATCACATCGCGTTCCTTGCCGGCAGCAATGATCGAGTCCGACCATGCTCGCAAGAGACCTACTTGTTCGCTCCGCATTACACGCGAGTCATCGCGCATTTGGTTCGTGCTATCATAGCGAGAGGTACTCTTGAGATGGACGACCATCATTGTCCAGTCAAATGCACCTTTCTGACAATTCAACACCAGCCCCGGCCTCATTCCCGGTCGTCCAAGGGTAAGGGGCTGATATACTCCCGACTTTTGAACCGTTACACCCTTGCGGTAGATCACTCCAACGTTCTGCTTGATCCCGGCATCTGCGATGAAGCCCTCGTAGCCGTCGAGATACCGGATCACACGTCGAAGTGCGGCCTCGTTCTCGATCTCTTGCACGCCCATCACATCAACACCCGCTCGTGCTATCACGTCAGCGATCAACAGGCATTCTTGGTCAGTACGGGGCTTCTGGTCATCCGCACCGTCACCAAGCCATTCGATGTTAAATGTGCCAACTGTTACCGTGGTGTCAGGAGCCCCTTGCGGAGATTGACATCCCGAGAACAACACAGCAATGAACAAGGCTGTGGCGACGATCGCAAAAGTCTTCATCATTTTCCTGTGAGGACGGCCTTGGCCACATAGCCGGCAACCTGTGGATTCTCTTTGAGTCTGCGCGTGGAATAGCCGTACCAGTCTTCACCAAACGGAACGTAGATACGGACCGCATGACCGTTACGGAGGAGGATATCGCGACGATCCTCGCGGACACCGAGCAGCATCTGAAACTCGTATCGTTCTCTAGCCACGTGCATATCGGCAAGAGTCTTTTCTGCGTCAACGATCAATGACTCGTCATGTGTGGCGATGTGGGTACGCCCCCTACCATCTAGGAGTATCCGCAAAAGTGAGCGGTAGTTAGCGCGGACCTCATTGGGATCTTTGAAGGCATGCTCTTCACTTTCAACGTAGATGCCCTTGCAAAGGCGTACAGACGGTTCAAAGTCGAGCAGGGACCGAATGTCCGCTTCGGACCGACGGAGGTATGCCTGGATCACGACACCAACGTTGTTGTGACCTTCCTTGCGGAGTCTGCGATAGAAGTCGAGTGTGATATCCGTGTATGGAGTGTTCTCCATATCCATTCGAACAAACACGCCGAGCGAAGCTGCCTTTTGAACAAGACCCGAGATGTTCGCGTAGGCGAAGTCATGATCGATGTCGAGCCCAAGCGACGTTGGCTTCACACTTAGGTACGAAGAGAGCTTGTTTGTATGGATCGCATCGATGACCGACGCCTGCATTACTGTTTCGTGTTCCGCGCGCTCTCTAGACGAAACGAACTCACCGAGGACGTCGATGGTTGATGCTGCACCCCGAGCCATGAGGTCCTTCGTCACTCGAACTGCATCAACGAGATGTGGCCCAGCGATATATCGCTGAGCCACAAGACGAATAATGCTCTTCGGAATGATCGGGAGACTGGCTACAACAAGCTTATTGAAGACGCTCACGTTGTTCCCTGTCTCCGGTTGTTAACGAACGATCATCAGCGGTGCAACTACCTGCATGTTCCCATTTCGCACGGCGATCCGATAGGAGCCGGAGGCTACGTTGCCCAACGGAAGCTCCACTGAGGACGAACCAGGAACGAGAGACACTTCAGAATTGAGAACTATCTCGCGGCCATCGCCGGAAATAAGAACAATGCTGCATTGGCGAGCATCAGTGGATCCGATGCTGAGGCGTACAACACTTGTTGCCGGGTTCGGTGAGATCGATGTGATCGAGAATGGAACGTCTTCTGACGTTTCACTAACGGACACAGGGGCATCGCATGAATCCATGACCAAGTTCTCGCGAGTATCGAGAACCTCTTCCGTAACAGCATCGATCACTCGCAGCTTCAACGGAGTCCCCTTCGGAACGTTGTTCATATTCACATTGCGGCTGAAGATCTGCCACTGTGACGTTTCGATGGTAGACTGCTGTGTTGCTGTGCGCCAACTACCACCCGCATCCGTTGAATACTGAATACGGATAGTTGGAATGAAGTCGGCACTCCAGCGATACTGATTCGGCTGATTCTTGCAGAGGAACGTACCCTCGCCCGGGATCTCAAGAGCGAAGCGGCGTACACCGATCGCAAAGGCTCCACTTGTAGACGTGGATCCGGGTGAGCTTACGGCTGAAACTCTCATGCGTGCCGACTCTGTGAGAATTGTTGGCACCGTCCAGTTAAATGAAGAACCAGTTAAAGAAGCACCAAGAACTTCATACGTCGAGCCATCAGCACTGAATTCCAATTTTACGTTGCCTACGCCTGCAGCCTTTGTCCAACGAACGGTGAATGCAGAGCCTTGACCGAAACGCTCGCCACCCTTTGGCGCGTCGATCACGACTGGGATGGTTACGCGATAGCTTGCCAGCGACGTGTCGTTGACCGCTTCGTTTGATGCATCACTAACACGTACCCAGAACTCCGGAACAGGAATCGCCGGGATCGTCCACAAATACTGTCTGTCTGCAGCATCAATATTTGACGCAACGGTTGTCCAAGGTCCGGCCGGCGAATTCCCCCAGCTGATATTGACGTTGGAGACACGAGCGGAGGCCCAACGAATGGTCATTTTTTCGCCAAGATTATAGGCATCAGAACCACGTGGCTCGGTGATCTGGACCATTGGCTTAGTTACCGCAGGTGTACATGTTGATGTTGCCACCCAGCCACGCATACGTTCTGCAACGCGAGTGCCGAAGGTGAGAGGTGTTCGACTGCCATTGACGAGGTGACAATAGCTCATGATCGTTCCGTCTACAACACGACGTAGTGCTGGATCTGAGTAGCAAGCGTCAGTGTTGTCCTGTTTAAGTTGGCAGGTATCAACAGGTGGGCTCCAGTAGCAGTTGTGCGTGTGGTAAGCGCCGATGTTGTGACCCATTTCGTGCGCAGCCACAAACACGTCCCATACGAAGGCATTTGAACGGTTAGGATCCCCTGGGACCTCTGATGCATTGAGGTAGACCGTTGATACTCCGTAGCCACCGCGGTGTTTCTTATTGCACAGTTGGTCGAGGAAGGCGATCCCGCCCACGAACGAACCACCAACCGGACGGATAAGTGCATACAGGTGGGCAACGGTCCGGTCGACACTCGACATACGGCTCGACCAGTCGAGCGAAAATTCATTGAGTAGCTCACCAGGTTCACGTCCATCGTAATAGTACCCGGACGGTTCATCATTTGTGAACTTTTCGAAGTAGGAGATGTAGAGGTATGCATCAAGTTCTTGCTCATACACCTGGGCCATTGCCGAGGCAAGCTTCACGAAGTACTGAGCGATCTCTTCATCGGATTCGCCGCGGCGCTTCATTACACTGTCGATGTCTTCACGCAAAACCATGGCCATCTTGAACTCACGCAGGTAATCTGCCTGGCCCATTTCAGCCCCCTTCGCCTTTCCGGGAATGGTCATCTTGCGTGCTGCAACCTCTTCGTCAACAGGAAGCTCTTCGTTCCCACAGATAAAGCGCGAGAGCGGATCGGCATTGAACATTGTGGCTTCATCAGCGATAAGGTGCGGAGTTGCCTCTGCAGCACGCTGTATGCTGAAGTCGCGGCCGATCACCGTACGTTGGCCATTGGACATCTGAACAAAGCCGGTAACGTTCCCTTGGCTGTAATGGAGTGTGACCATTGTGCCGGGATCACCGTTCACGGTGCCACGGTAGGACACCACGGGACGAACCTTGAACTTGACCTTGCCTTCCTTGGTATGCGTATAGAATTCCGTGTTGGCGTCTACAACGGCACGCGTACGCTCAAGGACGAGCGACGATGACTCGTTACCAGGCAACGGGAAATTCGAGAGCGTGAGGTTCTTCCCCTGCTGCTCAAAGGCAGATTGTGCCACTGAATGCTGAAGCATCATGGGACGCTGGAAGCCATTCAGCTGAGCGTTAACCGCATTCTTCGATGGATTGATCGGAACGAACAACTGGCGCGTATCGACCGTTGTCTGAGCTGTAAGCACGGTTCCTGAAATGGCGACTGCCATCAGGAACACTATGGTGCGAATGGAGTTACGTGTCATAGGTGACTCACAATGGAACGAACTTTAAAGATACGCAATGAAGTCGACGCAGGAGTTCCTGTCTAGTCGAAAAGGTCTGATGTGTTTTTGAGTGCGGAGACGATCTCCTCGTGGATCTCCGACCGTTCTCGCAGTCCGTCGATCACCACAAACCGGGTCGGTTCCTCGCCGGCGATCGCCAGATACCCGTCTCGCACTCGTTCAAAGAAGTCTCGTCCGGATCGTTCCATCCTGTCCGGCTCACCGGCCCCGGGATTGAACTGCATCCTCTGCTGCGCCTGTTCAAAGGCAACGTCAATAAAGAACGTTACCGTAGGCATGACCCCCCGAGTGGCAATCCTGTTACACAGCCTGACATTCTCGAGATCGAGCATGCGCCCATACCCTTGGTAAGCGGTGGTACTATCTACGTACCTGTCACACAGGATGATCGACCCTTGTTGGAGCGCCGGTTCAATGACTTTTTCCACGAGCTGCGTTCTAGCTGCACTGAACAGCAACAGCTCAGCCGTTGGAGTGATCGTCTGCTTTGTACTGAGAAGGATCTCTCGGATAGACTCCGAGAGCAAGGTAGCTCCCGGTTCGCGGATCGTCACAACCGTATGCCCGCGCTCCTCCAGTTTCTCCCTGAGCATCACAAGCTGCGTACTCTTTCCGCTGCCATCAATGCCTTCAAACGAAATAAACATCATGCGTCTCCGGGTTCCTCTTCGCCGCCGACCAATACCACACATTCGCCCTTGATCGATGCTCGTTGCGAGAGATCTGCCACGATGCTGCCAACGGTGCCACGGATATACTCTTCATGCAACTTGGATAGTTCTCTTGCTACAACAGCCTGACGTAGTGGGCCCGTAACGCGCTCAATATCGCGCATAAGATCGAGCACTCGATAGGGTGATTCATACATGATCACCGTGGCCGCTTGATGAAGAAATCTCTCCAGGAATGCGGTTCGTCCCTTTTTCTGCGGCGGGAACCCAACGAACGTCAGCACATCGGTAGGTAGCCCTGATGCAGCCGCTGCCGTTACCATCGCCGAAGCACCAGGCAATGCAGTCACGGTGTACCCGGCCTCAATGCATGCACGCACAGCTCTGTACCCGGGATCACTTATACCCGGCATTCCGGCATCGCTCACGAGGGCAATACGTTGCCCCTTCGATATCCGGTCCACGATCTCACGCGCCCTGTCTCGTTCGTTGTGCTCATGATAGCTCAGGAGTGGCTTCTTCGGCACATCATATCGCTTGAGCATGGGGCTTGTGTGCCTCGTATCCTCACAGACGATCACATCGGCCTCACGCAGGGTCTTCACGGCCCTCAGCGTCATATCATCCAGATTACCGATCGGAGTTGGAACGAGCCACAGGATCCCTGCCTTTGGTAACGGGGCTTCTTCCGTCTGCTCAGGAACCTGTTGCCTGCGTTCAGCAAAGAACCGAGAGAGCAGTTCGGAGCATTCTGCTTCAAGGATTCCCGTTCGGACGATGGCCCTGTGATTGAGACGTGGATCATCCACGATCTCAAAGACACTTCGACACGCGCCGGTCTTTTCGTCGGAGGCGCCATAGACCAACGATGGGATCCGTGACAGAACAATGGCACCGGCACACATTGCGCACGGCTCAAGCGTGACGTACATGGTGCAGTCGTCGAGAAATTTCTCGCCGATGGTTCGAACAGCGTCTTCGATGGCCACCATCTCGGCATGCCGTGTTGGATCACTCATCCGTTGGATCTCGTTCGCCCCTCGGCCAACCACCACGTCTCCGCGAACGATCACGCAGCCAACGGGCACATCTCCGGCATCGGCTGCTGCGGCAGCTAACACCAGTGCCTCTCGCATGAAATGTTCGTGTTTGCGCGCTACGTCGGACACGTTATTTGTCCTGCCGCGCTGCTTCGTAGACCTGCGTGTTGCCTGCATCCAAAAATCGCAGATCTGTCTAGAGCTGTTCGCTCTTATATCCACGAAAAATGTCGGCGATTTCCATCGACTTTGCATCAAAGAATGCCTGCAGCATCACGCTTCGGTTTGTCACCTTCGTCCGCTTGAATTCGGCAATGTCATGGATCACCGCTTCGATCTCTACACGCCCCTTAGCCTTATCCTTGGCATAGAGGTCAATGGCGTCATGGAAGTCGAAGTAGAGTCTACGTAGACCCTGATACCGCATGTCGTTGAGTTCGGTGATCAATGACATCCGTGTGAACTGACCGGGCTGGTAGACCGTACTGAACTGACTGATACCGAGCGCATTACCTGTCTGGGCGATCTGCTGCGCGGTCTTGTACATTTCTGTTCCGCCGAGATCATCGTAGGTATCCATGTCGAGACCGATGGCGATCAGCATGTAGAAGTCGAGTACGCTTGTGAACGGATCGAAGCGAAGGGGCTGATACGTGAGCGTAGGATTGAACGCCCATTCAAAGGTCCACTCCTGATCGAAGACACGGAGCAACCCGCCGCCCGTGCCGGGTTCATTATTCACGAGGCGCTTGCTCACAACGGAGATTCTGCCCGTGTACTTGTTGTTCCCGCTCTTCGAATTCACATAGATCGTGATATCAACGGGGATCTTCGGTCCGTCCCAATCTGCATCCGTATACCGGTTCGAACTGAGGTAGTTCTTCACCGTTGTGGCCATGGTGAGAACGTCCTGACGTTGATCCTGCGTAAGCGGATCCATGTTGACGTTCACCGTGGGATCGAGTTCTTGGGCTCCAAGCGTCACGTTCACGCCCGCAAACACCACGAGGAGGATTATAGAACGTACGAACGTGGTCATGATCTGCTCTCAACGTAAATGGGTACCGGCGAATCTACGCACCCTCGTGATGACGGCTATAGGGGGGTGCGTATTGATGTGCGAATTATGCGCACAACAGAGCGCCTCGGGGATCGGGGTTCTCACGGACCAGGATGCGGTCTATGTGCCTTCCAAAGGGGTGGATTCCGCCGTTGTCTTCACCGTTACTCCTGCCCCCTACGGACTCTCGGAGCTTTCTACGGCCATGATCGTGGTCGGCCTGCCTTCAGCTGAGGTCTCAGCGTGGATCTCGGGGTATGCGTTCTCGGAACATGCACGGGTCTCGTTCGGCGCTCGCAGACGGTGGTCGCTTGGCACAGGGTTTTCGATCGGACTTCGCGCTGAATCCACCGTGATGGTCTTTCGGGGCTTCTCAAACACCGCAGATCTGCGTGTTGGGGTCCATGCCACGATGAGGAAGGAGGAATGGACGTTTGGCGCTGCCATCGACGATATCGCGGTAGTAGGTGTTGAGCCCCTTCCCTCTTTACGATGTTCAGCAGGGTACTCAATGCCCGAGGTGGAAGGGTCGTTTGACCTGATCATGAATGGGGCTCAGGAGCTCACCTCAATGCTCACCGGCAGATGGATTCCATCACAGGAGCTCACTCTGGTAGGCTCTGTTCTGGCCTCACCGCTCACGCTCCGGCTCGATGTTCGTCTGTCAACGATCGAACCCATCGACGTCGTGGTTGGCTTCAACAATGTGGAAGACCTTGGATTCTCGTCGCATATCGCGCTACGGTGGCCATGGTGAGGCGGATCAGTTTGATCATTGCCTTGCTGCTCCCCGGCATCGTAGCTGCACAACTCGACGATCTGCTCGAGAGTGCATGGGCAGCTCCAGCTCTCGACGTCCTGGAACGACGAAGGGAGGAGCCCCTTTGCCTTCGATGTTGTGATGCCTATGAACTGACGGAGATACCCGGCATCTCTCAACGCACTGCCGGCAGGATCGTACGCGCCGTGGATGCGGGAGGGATCACGTCGATCAGTGTGTTGTGTGATTCACTCTGTTTATCACCCGACCAATTCATCCTGCTTACATCATGTACAACGTTGCAATGTTCCTGCGGCGGATCGATCAGATCGGCATCGGCACGTGTACGGGTGCCAACAGCAACCGAGGGTATGGGGCTTCTCCGGATCAATATCGATCATGCATTCGGCAGAGCAGGGGCCGTGTATGCACAACGTCTGGATGCCACGCCGTCTGTGATCGGAGCGTGGGCAACGGTAGATCTTGAAAACATCCACATCGCAGCCGGCGACGTGGCGATGAGTCTTGGGACCGGACTCATCATGGGTACCTCAAGCGGACTGTCTCGCTCACCAGCTGATGTGATCGGGAATGCAGACAATGCGTTAACCATGCGCCCATGGACGTCTTCCTCTCAAGTGGGGTCGATACGGGGCTTGGTCATCCGTGCGCCGATCCCCTCCACTGGCATCGAGGTTCTTGGTTCGATCGGTCGTTCAACGCTGAATGATCTGTCGGAGATGATCTATGCCTGTGCGATCACGCGCGACTTTTCGGTCGCATCACTCACTCTCTCGGCAGTATCAACACAACAACATTCTTTTCACTCACTAACAGCAACGAAGAACATCGGCAACGGCATTCTTCGGAGCGAGCTGGCAGTGGATCAGAGTTTGAAGTGGTCGGGTCATCTGCAAGGCCAATACCACTTGGCACGCACTGAGCTTGGGTTTTCACTTTGGCGCTATGATGTGGACATGAGATCGCCGTTTGGTCTCTCTTCCGGGACATCATCGGCCCCCTCCAATCATTCAGGAATATTGGTGTACTACAGATCGGCTTTCTCGAACCATATGTCACTTCTGGCATCACTGTCCTACGGTGGAAGGATCAGCAGATCGTATCTGGTGCCACTACCAACATCTGTCCTTGATGGGACCGCCGATTTCTTCCTACGTCCATGGAAGGGGGTGAACATCAGCACGCGGTTGCGATACGAACGTTCGTTGGATGCTGTTTCGCTCGATGGAGATCGCAGAATGGATGTATCGAACTACGTGATGGCTCGGATCGATACTGACCTGCCGATAGCGCCAAACGTGCAGGGTAGAATTCGTTGTGATCTGCGAAGTATATCCTGGAGATCGACATCACTAGTAGACAATGGTGCGCTACTCTTTCTCGATGTTCGTTGGCAGGCGCGTGCAGATCTGACGTTGCGCGGACGGTGGACGCAGTTCTCTTCTACGTCGGGAACCATTGCACCGAGAATGTTGGATGCAACGGTTCTTGGTGCACTTACAACCGTTGTTGCCAATGGGAAGGGGGCTCGGTGGAGCATTGCCATTCGCTGGCAGATCGCTCCATGGATCGCGGCCTCGTGTGCGTTTCATGAGGATCGACGCGTTGTCGATCGTGATACGCGCACCGATCGATCAGCGTTGTTTCAGGTCGATCTTCGGTTGCGTGCTTCCGGCAGGCGAGACTTCATCGCGGTCGATGATGAGTCTGGCTCCCGGCTGGAATGAGATGTAGTACCACATCCACTCAACCATCACCTTGAGTCTATTGCGGAAGCTGATGAGCTGCATCACATGGATCACCGCCCACATCAACCATGCGATAAGTCCCGATGAGCGGATCCCAAAAACATGGGCAACAGCCTTGGCTCGGCCGATCGTAGCCATTGTCCCATAATCGCGATAGTGGAAGGGGGCTCTCCCCTCGCGAGGAATGTTCTTTTTGATCAACTTGGCTACGTAGACACCTTGTTGCATGGCCACTTGCGCCACACCCGGAAGCGGACCATTCAGTGTGTTGAAATGTGCCCCATCACCGATCACAAAGACATCCGAAAGAAGCGGCACACTGCAGTCGGGATTCACAAGGACACGTCCTGCACGATCGAGCTCAACATCGAGCGTCTCCAGCAACTGCGAGGCCTTATTCCCGGCCGCCCAGATCACGTTTCTGCTGGCGATGAACTCATTCCCAACCATTACACCATGATCGCTCACATCAGATACAGCAGAATCACACATCACCTCAACGCCAAGACGTTGAAGCATCTTCACGGCCTTGATAGAATGAGATTCGCTGAACGATGAGAGAATGCGTGGTCCGCCCTCTACCAAGATCACACGTACATCGCTTCGTTTGAGTCGAGGGAAGTCCGGAAGCATCGTACGAAGAGAGATCTCAGCGATGGCCCCGGCCAATTCAACACCGGTTGGTCCGCCCCCTACAACAACGAAGGTGAGCATCGTTCGGGCTACAACCGTGGCGGCATGGTGTTCGGCTTCTTCGAACGTGCGAAGGATACGCTCACGGATGAGCAAAGCATCGGAGAGGTCCTTGAGTCCGGGAGCATTCTGTTCCCATTCTTCATGGCCGAAGTAGGAGTGTCGCGCTCCCGGCGCAAGGATCAATGAATCGTATTGGTAGGCGCCGTCGGTGGTGATCACCTCCTTGCGTTGGGTATCAATGTTGGTGACCGTGGTCATCACAACATGGAGGTTCCGCGACGAGCGAAGAATGCTTCGAATAGGTTGAGCAACGTCTCCGGGAGAGAGTGCCGCCGTTGCTACTTGATACAGCAACGGTTGAAAGAGGTGGTGATTGGTCTTATCGATGAGGGTTACGTCCACATCGGAGTTCATGAGGGCTTTTGCAGCACTGAGTCCGCCAAACCCGCCCCCTACGATCACCACTCTGCGTCGTCCACCAGTAGGCATGATGTTGTTACCGTCTGATCAGGACCGAATACGCATCGGCCTCGTGAAGAAAATGTCGCGCAATGTTGAGCGAAAGGGGCTCATCATAGTTCATACGCTCCGGATGCCACTGCACAGCAAGAAGAAAGGGCTTTCCGCCCATCGTTGCATCGCCCCATTCAAACGCTTCCACTATTCCATCCGGCGAGAGTGCTGACGGGGTGAAGACCGCAGCGAGCTTTTCAACGGCCTGGTGGTGTGCAGAGTTCACGTCGGAGTCGAGGACGCCGGCGATCCGACGAAGGATCGAGCCGGGTTCTGCATGCACGCTGTGTTTCGCGTCAACTCCGTCGAGCTGACGATGTTCTACGTCGCTCGGACGAACACTTGGAATGTCCGCTACGAGTGTGCCACCGTAGGCAACATTCAGAAGCTGGGCACCTCTGCAGATACCCAACACCGGCATACGCTGCTCGCGGGCTTCTTCAACCAACGCGAACTCCAATGCGTCTCGGACATCATCGATCGGACCGCAGACCGACTTCTTCTCCGGTTCATTGTATCGAACCGGGTCAACGTCTGGTCCACCACTGAGTATGAGCCCGTCACACGTCCGGAGTTGTGCCACTGCGTCTTCCGCAGACATTCCATGGAGATCGATGACCGTGATATCGGGATCAACAGCACGAATCCACTGACCATACTTTTCATAATTCGCGGCACCGGATGCCTTGGAGATCGCGATCGTCATCGTGTTGTCCTTTGTTTGAGCAATGCGCTGAACGCATCGTCCCGAAGAATGGCATGTATCGAAACCACATACATCGGCACTCGTTGGGCGCCGTTAACGAACATGTACGGGCGAAGTTTCACAAGGTCTTTTTCAGTGGTAACAAGAACGGCTTTCCGTGATTCGGCTACGGAGCAAAGACGATCCACGTCCTTGTTCGTGTATCGGTGATGATCCGGGAAGACCACCTGTTCCGCAACACGATATCCGAGTTGTTCGAGAGTTCGAAGAAATCGCTCTGGTCTGGCTATTCCGACAACGGCAACAACCTCTGCGCCAGGATCAAGCTCAACCGATTCGTTCGCGATCGACCTTGCCGAGCGTGCCTCAACCGCACATGAGAGTGCGAGTGCACTGCTCTGTTTGTAGGGCAACACTTCAACGGGATCAACATCACCCATACACAACACCACATCTGCTCTTGAGAGAGACGCAAGCGGTTCGCGCAGTCGTCCTGACGGTAGAAGCGAACCAGTCAAGGTCTGTCGGTCTACAAGCACAACATCGAGATCGCGATGCAACGCTCGATGTTGAAAGCCATCATCAACAACGATCACATCACATGGCATAGTGGTGGCGGCGTAGGTAGCCGCTTCGACCTTGTCCTTGCTGACAACAACCGGTACGCCAAGCGAAACGGCATGGAGATAGGCTTCGTCTCCGGCCTCGGCAACCGATGCACGAGTAGAGGTTCCGTCATGAACAACAAGGAGCCCCGTTGAAGATCTTCGATATCCGCGCATGACGATCGCCGGATGAAGTCCGAGAGTTTGAAGCTGGCGTACAACGGCTTGCACCACAGGGGTCTTACCGGTTCCGCCAACGGAGATATTCCCAACGCTGATCACCGGGACACTTACGTGCGCGATAGGTCTGCGTTGTGCATCATAGCCGGCATTGCGTCGAGCAACAACGGCGCAATAGACCTTTGAGAGCAGTGTCAGCATGTTACACTTCCCAAGCGATGCAGATGTTCGGTGACATCAGCGATCACCCCGTCGATCTCCTCACGTGTGAGGAAGGACGGAACTTCGATCGGTGCCGACACATGAAGCGTGATCTGTGCGAAGGGAAGAGGAAGTTGGAATCTGTCCCAGGATCGCTCAAAGACCTTTGTTCGTGTTGCACGCATCCGCACGAGGACGAGAGGCACGCCGGCACGATGTGCAGCGATAACGGCACCGGGCTTTGCAACATGGGCCGGACCGCGCGGACCATCCGGTGTGATGAGGACAACGCTATTGGCAGCCTGTTCTACCATGATCTGCAGGGCCTCCTTCCCGCCTCGAGAAGATGAGCCCTTCACCACGGTGTATCCCCAATCGGTGAGCAGGTCTGCAAGGATGGCTCCATCGGTACTTGGACTTACGAGCGCTACCGGACGTAACGCGCGGAATGCGAACCACACCGGCAGCATCTCACCATGCCAGAACGCTACAATGCATGGTCCGGTTGGGAACCTGCCTTCGACATGCATAGACCAGGTTCGAGCAAGCGCTCTGATGGCTACCGAGGCAACACGCGACTTCATCGGTTCACCATTTCGGCAATGATCGTAGCGGCATTCGCACTGGCTCCGCCCCCAGATAACAGCGAACGCACCTCATTCATCGCCTGAGTGAGCTCCATACGGCGGTCAACATTCGACACGAGATCGATCACTTCCAGTTCCAGGTTTTTTGCGGTGGCATCACCTTGGATGTACTCATGGATCACGGGCCTGTTCAGGAGCAGATTCATCATCGTTACAGAGGTGACATTCACGAGGCGCTTACTTACTTCATACGTCAGCATGGACGTGCGATAATAGGTAGCGAAGGGTAGCCCCCTCATCGCTGCTTCCAGTGTAGACGTGCCTGCCTTGATAAGTCCCGCAGTTGCCGTGGCCATTGATCGCTCCGCATTCGTGGAAATCGTTGCTCCCACATCAATAAGGGGCTTAAGGGCTTGTAGGTCTACGTTGCGAGCTTGTGCAACAACGAACGTGAGGTCGGGCCGCGTGCGTTGAAGCCTATTGATGGTTTCGGCAAGAAGCGGACTGTGATGAAGCACTTCTTGTTTCCTCGACCCAGGCATCAGCAAGACCTCTGTTGCCGATCTCGTGGGAGCATAGACCGGATCGATCGACTCTGACAATGGGTGTCCAACGTATTCCGCACGTATGCCGTGTCGGGAGAAGAACTCAACTTCAAACGGGAACACAACAAGCAGACGATCGACGGCCGCCGCCAGGTCCTTGGCGCGTTTTTCGCCCCAGGCCCACAATTGCGGCGCGATATACCATGCTACTCGAAGCCTATGGCTGCGAACCTTGGCCGCAAGGCGCAGATTGAAGCCAGGATAATCCACCGGGATAAAAAGAACAGGTCGAGATCTTTCAATTGCTCGTTCACAACGCTTCATGAGGTCGCGGAAGAACCGATAGCGCTTCGCTACCTCCCAGAACCCTGTTACCGCCAGATCTCGGATATGTGCTAACGAACGCAAACCCTCCAGCTCCATCGCAGGGCCTCCAAAACCCTCAAAAACCACATCTGGGATGCGTTTTCGGATCTCGGCCATCAGCCGCGCAGCATGGGCATCCCCCGAGGGATCGCCGGCGGTGATGAAGATTCTGGTAGGTCTGTTTGGGTCGGGTGGCATTTGGCACGAGAAATGATGACTGCAAACTCGGTATATTAGAGTCACTGACCAATACAGGGATCCCCATGCGTAGCGTAATCACCACCATCGCCGTATTTATAGCCGTAGCCACCATGGCATCGGCTGGTATCTCCGTCCGTATTCTCCCTACCCCGCGCCAAGCAGATGTTGATGGCGCCAAGGGTGCAACAATGAAGCGGATGCCGGCCGGAGGCGAGTTCCTCCTGACCGTCAATAAGGGCCAAGATGTGAGTTATTATCGCATCCAATGGTTCAAAGATGGCGTTGCCATCCCGAATGAAACCACTCAGGACCTGCGCTATTCCGCAGCCAGTGAGGACATGAATGGCGTCTACACTGTAAAGATGTCCAACCCGTGTGCCACTGTGGTTTCAGCTCCGATACGTGTTGTGGTTGAGCAACGTGCGTTCCAAGTGAACACCCAAACGGGTGGTAACGAAGGCGTTGCCGGACTCAACGGTACCACGACATCTGCATTTGAACTTGGCGAGGTTGCCCCGAATCCGGTCTTCGACCGTGCAACCCTGTCGTTCACAACACGCGAGACCGCTCTTGTAACTGTTCGCGTTGTAGACCTGGTGGGCAACGTTGTTGCTACTCTTGTGAACGATGTTCTTCCGTCGGGCGAACACACTGTAGCAATGAATACCAAGGATCACAACATGAGCTCATCGCTCTACTATGTTGTGATGTCTGCTCCAGGTTTCACGGACACCAAGCCACTCATGCTTGCCAGATAAGCATACCGTAAAGACTCTATGAAATGCCGGATCCATCGATGATGGGTCCGGCATTTTTCTTACCAGGCAATGGAAGACGTGGTTGTATACCCAAACGTATTGGTGATGGTGATCTTCAATGAATAGGGTTCGGCGCCGTCCAACGGAACGCCTGTGAGCGGGACGAAGAATCTAGCAACAATGCCGTCCTGCGTTCTGCAGAGTACTGCGCTTCCACGCCTTGATACCTTGCGTGGTGTTTGTACACCAACAATATCAACCGACACCTCACAGAGGGCAGGGATATGGTCTGCAACGTCTACGAGAAGCGTAGGTTCTCCGTTGACGAGACAGACAGAAGCCCCTTTGAACTCAGCCTTGTCTTCCAGAACCATACGTTGAACATCAGAGCTTTTTGCAAGATGATCAACATGAACGCTTCCAACGTTCACAACGCGAGCGGCGCGCCGACGCGATCTGTCCACGGTGAAGTACTCTATGTTCATGATGTCCTGACTCTTCGTGCTCACAACACCGTCTCCGGCTTCAAACAGTTCTGCAAAGGACCCACCTCCAACAGAGAGAACCTTGCGAAGCAACTCTTGAACAGCACCTTCTCTGAGATTTTTCACCTCGTCAAGAACATCTACGTCTCCGATCACGCTCACATATTCCACATCGAGCGGGTGAGCATACTTCGATAGTCTTCGTAAGAACTCGCCACCATCTTCGGGACGTCGGAGATCTCTCACTGCCGGCGCGTTGAAGGGTACATCACCCTCAGCCCCTTGAATAGCTGCAAGAGCTGCCTTGCACGGCTGAGCGATGACGATGTTCTGTTCACGAACACATTGCTCCATCTCGGTCTTCCATGACCAGATGCGGGCGTAGGGAGACCCGAGATGGGGCGTTCCTATCGTGATGAGTCGTTTCACATGATGGTCTGTGAATCTCTTCACAAGGTAGGCGCGAGCCGCCAGCCCTCCCATGCTATAGCCAACGAGGATCACACGATCAGCTCCAGTTTGCTTCAACACATGTTGAATGCACAGATCCAGTTCATCTCTCCATGCGTTTACAGAGTCATGAGGGTCAGAGAATGCAACGGTATAAAAGTCTGCATCACCACCACGTGGTGATGCCGTGTTCAATTGCCCGTTGCTATCAACGCGGAGATCACCTCCGTAGGAAAGGCCAAGATCCTTGGAGAAGTACTGCGTTGCACTTCCATGCCACACATCGGCCTTCTGTCCGAGTCCATGCAAAAGGATGATCGGATACGGCACCTTCATCGTGGTGACGGGTGCTACGTTAGGGCACGACTTCAGTGATGCGATACGCGAAGGAACCGACGCGCAGGATGAGATCAGAAGGGCGCCGGCGAGTAGGACAGCAGCGCGACGGATCATGATGCAACAGACCTTGCTACGAGTCTCACGCGCTCAACTCGACGGGGCGAGCTCTCGAGGATCGTACAGACATAGTCGTCCAACATCACCACATCCCCTACGTTCGGAATACGTCCGGCCTGCACGTTGATCAGTCCGCCAAGCGTTTCATAGTCATCGCTCTCAGGAAGCGCAATGGGCAACATGTCGTTTGCTTCGTCGATATGAATGGCCGCATCAAGCTCATAGGAGCCGGACGTGTGCCGCTCTACAAGTGGTGCTTCGTCGTCATACTCATCTTGAATACTTCCAACGAGTTCTTCGATGATGTCTTCTAGCGTAAGCATACCTGCCGTACCGCCGAACTCATCGATCACCACGGCCATGTGAACCTTATCGCGCTGCATATCACGAAGAAGGCGTTTTATCTTCACATCTTCTTGAACCACGTAGGGGGCATGCAGAATATCCTGCAGGATGATGAGGTCCTTGTGATGCATCAGTGTGAGAAGGTCCTTTGCATAGACGATCCCAACGATGTTGTCGATGGAACCACGGTAGACCGGCAATCTCGAATAGCCTTCATTCATCACACGGTCGAGCAATGCATCCACAGGCAGCGTACTATCGAGGGCAACGATCTTCGACCGTGGCACCATCACCTGGTCGGCCGTGGTTTCCGTGAATTCAAAGACGTTCTCGATCAACTCACGTTCAGAGAACTCCAAAGCCCCCTGCTTAGAACTTTCTGCGATCAGGTAGCGGAGCTCTTCAGGAGAATGTACGTCGTGCTCCGTTGCGGGTTCGATGCCGACCATGCTCAGCATGGCGTTCGACATCCAGTTGAGGACGAAGATCACCGGACGGAACACGATGAAGAACACGCGCATCGGAATTGCAACGGCAAGCGTTACAGATTCGGACCGACGAATAGCGTACGTCTTCGGAGCTTGTTCGCCAACAACGATGTGCAAGACCGTGATGATGGCAAAGGCGATCACAACAGAGATCGTGTGAAGGACGGCTGCATCGATGTTGATGCCCATCATGTGAGCAGCGTCGCTTACGATGGTGGACACGACGCTCTCTCCTATCCAGCCAAGTCCAAGCGAGGCGAGCGTGATCCCAAGCTGTGAGGCACTCAGGTAGGAATCGAGATGCTCAAGGATATGTTTGGCGATACCGGCAAGGAAGTTTCCTTCGCGAGCCTTGAGTTCGATCTGCGACGCGCGGACCTTAACGATAGCGAACTCAGCCGCAACGAAGAATCCGTTGAGAAACACAAAAAACAGCGTCAGCGCAATATTCCAAGCCATCGTTCAATATACGGGGTTCATCGCATGGCATTGAAAGCGTTCGAAGGAATGCGCTTATCCAGATGATGCGAAAAATAAAGTGAGAGGAAACCCTCGAGTTCCAACTGATCATGTTCCGGTATCTCTCGGAGTTCACCAGCGAGAGCCGCAAGAACGTGGGCATACACAGAATGGGCCAGGCGGAGTCCGTCTTCTCCATCGATCCGAGCAACGCCATCGGTGACCCCAACACGCACCACCCCACTTACGGGTGATGGCGAGCCCGGCAGTCCAAAGCCCATGATCTCCGCCAGCGCGAGACGCATGAAGAGACTCACGCTGTAGGCATCGTTTTCTTCGGCCGTTTCCAGACGTTCCAACGCATCCGCAATAAGGTCAAAGACCCGTTTATCGGGCTGTTCCTGCGTCTGGGTGCGCACCAACGCGTCGCACATCAATAGGCCGGCACGAAGAAGGTCAAGAGAGCCCCCTACCCGCTTTCTGGCCCTAACCGTCTCTGCTGCCGAAAGCGTATGGAGCTCCTTGTTCCGTCCGTGATAGATCGTGCATCGAACATGGGAAAGGGGCTCCAAGGCCGCCCCAAACGATGATTTCATTGTCCGAGCGCCCTTGGCAACCACCGTTACCTTCCCCAATTCGGCAGAATACAACGTCACGATCCGCGAAGAATCCCCAAAACGGCGCGAATGCAGGACAATGGCTTCGGAAGAGACGATCATGGGAGGAAGTTACGGGGTTACGGGGTTACGGGGTTACGACGTTACGACGTTACGACGTTACGACGTTACGAAGCGGTTTTGTGGGTTTTGGAGGAACCCGTATATTCGCAGTCCTCATTCCGCAGTAGCTCAGCTGGTTAGAGCATCTGACTGTTAATCAGAGGGTCCGGGGTTCAAGTCCCTGCTGCGGAGCACGATCCGGTCAGAGACACATGTTTCTGGCCGTTTTTTGTTTTCGGAGGGATCAAAATGAAGGGCCTCATTGTCTTCCTTTCCTTATCACTGAGCTTTCTGACGTCATCTTGCAGCCATTACGTAGGGACGCTCGATGATCCGAACTCTGTTGGGGTGGATAATCAAATAGACATCTATCCACGTGTCTTACTATCAGTTTTCGCCGAATACGAAGAGTTAGACAACCGCTGGGCGGTCACAATGAAGGCTACTTCGAGTCTTCATGGATATGAAGTTGAACAGATCGACGGAGCTACTTTGGTTGTGAATGGTGAATCTCGAAATCTCCTGTACGGATTTCCATTTCGAGGTACGCCAGAGAAGCTGTACCTATCAACCTCGGTTGACAGTCTTACAATAGCATATCGCAGTCCAAGAAACTTTCGAAGTTCCACGAGTTTTTCGCTAGGACAACTCACGAGTGTTGAGGGTAATCCTGCTGCATCGAAGACAGAAGGACTTGTTGTCAGTTTTGCACCTGAAATTCGACCAGACGAGGTGTTGATTGCGCGGGTTTATGATTCCGCCAATGGAACTTTGCGTCTTCTGAAAACGGCGACCTTCGAGGATGACGGTAGATCTTCAATCTCATTCAGTGCATCAGACTTCGCTGCTCAAAGCACAATCGGCGAGGAGCTGGTCCTTCAGATTAGTCGATCCGTCGTAGCGAGCAGACAGGTACTTTTTAGTGATGGCGTGAAATTCAGAATGGTCATGCCTGATTTCAGCAAACTCATTCCGGTGGTGGAATGAGAACTGTTTATACTGTTGCAGTATCATTCCTCTTCATCGTCTCAACTGCCATATCGCAACTCCCACGGGTTGGATCTACGGTTCATAAAAATGTACAGACATACTTTGGCATTGCTCGTCGATTTGATCCAATGGATTCGTTGAGGGTTGTACGAACAAACAACGTGTACATCATCGGAATGCGAAATGGGCTTGATGTTGATACTATCACATTCACATCAGACGAGATTCCGATCCTTGAACGCTACCTTAACGACTATGAAAAACTCCTTGCCAGTAAGACTGATGCTTTCGTCAACGACTCGGCATTAAGACGTATTCTTGGCCGTGTGGTTCCGGTACGCTACTTCAACTCAAGAGTGAAGCCAGTTTCAGTACGCACGATGAATGGCGTCATCAAGACAGGCATTCCTCTTATAGCATCGGATGACTGCCTTCTCCTGTCTGACTCATCGGTGTTTTCACCCCAGCTGCATCTTCAAACGAAGGCGTTCACGTGCATTCCAAGCGCTCAGATAGAGACCCTATCGAAGGACGCTAGTTCAGGTTCACCCATTTGGTATCGCGTAGAAGGGAATGTTCAACAGTTTCGCACGGCGGTTGAGCTTACGTGCCCAGAGCGTGCGTATCTGTTCGGCATTCCTCCAGAGTTCGTATCGTGTATTGCTGAACCTCAAGAAGAACTTGGACCCGGTGCATCTTACGCCATTGTTTGTCCGCGAAGAACGGGATCGTCGTTCGCCGCCTTTGGAGGATTCCTTTCTACAAGGAAAGCCCCGGAAGCAGTGGTCAAGAGTTCAAGTAACGGATCGAATGGTACTCCATTGACATTCCAGCCGTTGATGTATTCGTTCGGACTAGATGCATCGATTGCAATGGGACCTTCCTTCGATGTCGGGCTCCGTGGAACAATCAGTGCTCAGCCCCCTACCATAGACGACCTCACTCTTCAGAATTCTCTTGGCATGGACGAGTACCTTTTGCAGGTACTTGGAACATGGCACATCCTCGCCTTGGATGATATAGGATTCCGAACGTTTGGCGTGACAACTACACTAGGTCTTGGGCCTTCCTTCCTCTCGTATCGAACACGCACCTACGTAGACTCAACGAACGTCACATCAACTGGAAGTGGGATAGCTATCGATGCTACCTGGAATCTACAGGTGATGTGTGCTATATCTCGGAGCATCGCTTTTGGTATACGTGGCACTGCAACGTATCAATTGGGACTGACATCGGACTTTGACGATATCAAGGGTCACGATGGACTTGGGCTTGAATGGATGGCTTCTTTCAACATTTCAGATCAATCAGCTGCCTACCTCGGAGCTCAGCTCGTTGTATCGTATACACTACCGTAGCCCCCATGTTCAAACTCATCGCCTACGCCGAAGTAACCTCCTACCTTCTCCTGCTCTTTGTTGCCGTGCCGCTGAAGTACTTCGCCGATCAACAACTTGGCGTGAAGATCCTCGGACCTATTCACGGCGTTCTCTTCGTTGCCTATTGTTTCATGGTCATTCGTCGGTCGAACGCGGAAGATTGGTCGTGGAAACAGACGTTTTGGGGACTGTTCGCAGGGATCCTTCCTCTTGGTCCGATCCGCATTGCCACAAAAGGTTAGGCATGGATCTACAACCCGATCTTGCTTCTGAACGAATTCGCCTCAGACCGTTGCGACATGATGATCTGGAGGCATTATACGCTGTGGCTTCAGACCCGTTGATCTGGGAGCAACATCCCAATCGCGATAGATACAAACGCGATGTGTTTGAAAAGTTCTTTCAGGGGGCGATGGATTCGCGTGGAGCATTTGCCGTGATCAACGCAGTGACACAAGAAGTCATTGGATCAACGCGGTTCTATGGTCTGGACACAGTCACCGACCACGTCTTTATCGGTTACACATTTCTTGCGCGACGTTACTGGGGCGGATCATACAATCATGAGATGAAGAAACTCATGATCGACCACGCCTTTCAATATGTGAATCGTGTGCTCTTCCAGATCGGCGCTAGTAATATCCGGTCACAAACGGCCGTGCAAAGGATAGGGGCAACGTTCGTTCGAAGGGAAGACCTGTTAGAGCCAGATGGCTCACGAGTGGAACATCTGGTCTTTGAGATCCATCGATAGAGCATCGAGTCCAGTTAGACATCTACCTGCTATCTTCGCTGTCATCACATCGGAGTCCTTCATGCGTTTCTTCACCACAACATTCGCATTGTGTTTCATCCTTGCCACCGTAGGTGGACTCGCCCAAACATGGACGCCCGTTAGCTCGCCGATCTATGGCGGACAGCTCGATGAAATCGTCGTTGATGACGAAGGCACACTCTTCGGCAACATTGGACTCTTTGTGGTGAAATCCACAGACAAAGGCCTAACCTGGACGTCGATCTCGCCCAAGAAGCCCCTTGGCCTAGAAGACATGAACGTTGATGCACGTTTGGCCTTTCTACGCGGACCATTCAATGTGAAGGTGGCTGCGCTCTATCCAACAACTGGTGACTTCACAGAGATCTACACAACCTTTGATGGTGGGAATACGTGGTCCACATCTCAGGTTCCGGTACAGTTCCAAGGAGCCGAGTTGTTCGTTGCCGGACTGAGCAATGGGAAGGGGCTTGCCTTTGCCAGATCCACGAACAGTACGGTTGTGCTCTCAACAAACGATGGTGGGCAATCGTGGGCTTTTGAAGCTGGGTTCGACGAAATGCCGTCGAGCATCCATGAGTCTCCGGTGGGAATAACATATGTGGTCGACAACGGTCTCTTGATCCGCCGAAGGGATGCTGAGGGCGCGTGGTCTACCATTCCTCTTCCTGAAGGGGGCACACCTATCCAGAACATCTGCACAGCAGGAAGCAGACTCTATCTGGTCTCGTTGGACTCCGTGTATTCCACAACGAACGAAGGTTCAACGTGGGTCTCCACAACCTTCGATTCTCCCGTTGCAACGTTCTACCCTCGACAGATCGTTGGGTTTCCTGATGGAGGAGCCGTTCTCTTTTCGCAATTCGAGAACAATCTCACTGCTGTGTATCGATTGAAGAACGATTCGCTCGTATGGTCAACACGTCACGACTCTCTTCCAACAGGAGTTCGCAGGCCGATCAGCTTTGGCGAGAACAACATCATCTTCCCCGATGATGCAGGACCGCTCTTCTCCGACACCTGGGGATCTGAGTGGACCATGCGCACTCAAGGAATTCTTCTATTACCCATCTGGAGATTTGCCATTCAGGGCACATCGATCATTGCTGTGTCGTTTGATGGAAGCATTTATCGCGGACAAGTGGGCGGTTCATCATGGGATATCATACCGGACCGACCGCTAGCATCGGGTGATTTTCCACTTCGTGATATTGTTGATGTAGCCCCCTCCACATACCTGATCAACTCGAATCGTGGCATGTTCCGTTCTGAGAATGATGGGAATTCATGGGGTATCGTAGCGGGTACAGAGAACGACGTGTATCAGCTGAATCTGTGCAAGAGGCGGAATGGCAATATTGCTGTTACAACGCGCAATGCGGTTAAGCTGTCAACCGATCTTGGTTTGACGTGGGCACCAATCGTCACGGTAGACGATACAATCCGACTCAGCGGGATTGCTGAAACAGCAGATGGCACGTTGTACGTTGCTTCTGAACAGGGCCTCTATCGCGTCGACGGTCCTACTCTAACATCGGTTCACCAGCTCAATGTACCTGTTGGATTCGCTGTTGCCGCTGCCTCTAATGCGCAGGTCTTTGGAGTGGTTGGCGGAAGCGAGAATGAAGGTCGACTTGAATTTGCTGTCACACTAGATGGTGGAAGCACGTGGACATCGCGTACGTTCGACATACCGAATGGTCTTGAACCACCGATTCTTGATGCAGTGTTAACGAACACCGGCCATCTCTTTGTATCCTACCCCCTCGGCCTTATTCACATGACGCCAATGGGAACGATCACTTCGGAGCCAATGACACTGCAGTCATTTTCTGTTGGTCTTGAACTTGACGCAGAAGAAAATCTCCTACGAAGTGGCATCAGCATCATTGAGAAGAATGAACAGCCCGTTAGTGTTCAGGAACAAACAACGGTCATTTCAACATCGGTCTATCCTACGCCTGGTAGAGATG
This sequence comes from Ignavibacteria bacterium, assembly GCA_016707005.1. NCBI lineage: Bacteria > Pseudomonadati > Ignavibacteriota > Ignavibacteria > Ignavibacteria bacterium. Next base: position 1,063,401 of record JADJIQ010000005.1, on the reverse strand, counting down.
TTGTCCGCATCGCCGGGATCTCCACAACGCTACCAATATCGATCCGGATCGTCAACGCTCTTGGAGTTTCTGTTGCTGAACAGATCTCAACTGCAGACAACGGTGTTGTGGCATTGGACGTTCGTTCTCTTCCGTCAGGCACATATACCGCTATCATCGGCACATCGGGTCAGTCCGCATCTTTAGTAATTAGTAACTAGTAGTTAGTAACTAGTAACTAGTAACTAGGAGTAACTCCCATTTCATACCACATGAACGAGTACTTATCGGCTACTCCTTCGAGTTGCTTATCTCGATTCACGGCACCGTGACCTGACTTGATCTGCACGCGCAGCAACATTGGTCGATCGCCCTTGTAGACATGCTGCAGCATGGCGGCATACTTGAAGCTATGTGCAGGGACAACTCTGTCGTCATGATCTGCGGTCATGATCATCGTTGACGGATAGTTGACGTTTTCGCGTAGCTGATGATAGGGCGAATATGCATACATCGCCTTGAACTCATCACTATTGGTGATCTCTCCGTAGTCTGCCTGCCAGTTCCAACCAATTGTAAAGAGTTGGAATCGCAACATGTCCATCACTCCAACTTCGGGAACAGCAACCCTGAATAGATCCGGACGTTGGTTCACAACGGCTCCAACGAGCAATCCGCCGTTCGAGCCGCCATTGATCGCGAGAAGTCCGGGTTGTGTGATCGTGTGTGAGATCAACCACTCCGCACAGGCAATGGCATCATCAAACACATTCTGCTTTTGCGTCCGCATTCCGGCCTTATGCCATGCCTCTCCGTACTCACCACCACCGCGCAGGTTCGCGATGGCCACAACACCGCCTTGTTCAAGCCACGGAATGAGATTGGCATTAAAGCTTGGGTAGAGCGACACGTTGAACCCGCCGTATCCGTAGAGGATGGTTGGAGCGGTGCCGGTTTTTGGGAGCCCCTTCAATGACAGAATAAACATTGGGATGCGCGTTCCATCCTTGCTCGTAACGAACACTTGCTCCGCAGCAAATTGCTCGGGATCGAACTTCGCCTCTACCTTCTGCCACACTCGGCTTGCTCCTGTGGCTACGGTGTACTCAAAGATCGTTGTTGGATAGGTGTGCGCTGTGAACGTGTAGTACAAGGTTGTATCCTCAAGTTCACCACCAAAACCTGACACCGTTCCAAGGCCCGGCAGTTCGATCTTGCCAATGACCTTGCCCTTCATGTCAGCGATCTCAACCTCGTGATGTACATGGATCATCCACGTGAGGAACATCCGTCCTGAGGCATAGGACACAGCATCGAGTACATTCTCGCGTTCAGCAATAACCGTCTCAAACGAAGCAGCACCCAATGGATCTGCGATGCGAACAACCTTTCCGTTCGGTGCACCGTCTGTTGATGTGCCATACAACGTCCCCTTCTCGTCATGCGACGGATAGAACGATGTAGTGGTAGATGCAAAGATCTTCTTCCAAGGGGCTGATGGTTCCCGCAATGGCCGAACGAAGATCTCATTTCCATCCGAGGCTCCTTGCCGAACGTAGCGGATGAGATACTCTGAGCGCTCCAGAACGTAGCAGCCTACGAACTGCTCAGGATGATCCGGATCACTGAAGATGAGTTGATCACTATCCTGTGCGGTTCCAAGCTTGTGGTACATCACCGATTGATAGGAGTTCTTCTTTGTGAGCGACTTCTCCTTTCCATCACTTGCCTGATATCGCGAGTAGTAGAAGCCCCCTTCATACCAACTCACGCCACTGTTCTTCGTCCACTTGATAACTTCCGGGAGGATCTGTTTGGTAGACAGATCGATGATGTAGATATCATTCCAATCGGAACCACCTTCGGTCTTTCCAAAGGCGAGATACTTCCCATCCAAACTCTCCGATGCAAAGGCCAACCCCACCGTTCCATCTTCGCTGAAGGTGTTGGGATCGAGGAGCACCTCTGCCTCGGAAGACCCATCTCGCTTCATATACAGAACGTTATGATTCTGCGCACCGGTGTTCTTGTAGTAGAACGTTATCCCTGCACGATGCCAAGGGGCTGAGTAGCGCACGAAGTTCGTTAGTGTATGGAGCCGGTCCAGCACACGGTAGCGATACGGGATCTTCAACAGGTACGACTCGGTAGTCTTTGCCTGTTCGGCTACCCATGCTTCGACCTCGGGGTCGCGGTCGTTCTCGAGCCAGCGATAGGGATCTGTGACGATGGTTCCGTGGATGGTATCTGCTACACCAACTCTACGCGTCTGTGGATACGATATCTGTGCGTTGGTCAAGACCGTTGCTCCAATGAGGATTGCGATGATCAGGCTCGTTGACATTTCAAGACCCTTTGTTAAATGAACGTAGCGCACCAGGTGACTGATGCGCTACGTGTTTCATTTCCTTTTGCTGCCAGCGGGACTTACCCTACGTAGAAGTCACCATCTCCGGACGGCTTCTCCCTCGGCTGTTCGTCGCGTGGACGTTCATCACGTGGACGTTCGTCACGTGGACGTTCGTCACGAGGACGTTCGTCACGTGGACGATCATCATGCGGACGGTCTTCACGAGGACGGTCATCACGTGGGCGCTCGTCGCGCGGACCACGTGGTCCGCGGTCTCCACCACGATCACCACCACCGCGTCCGTAGCGATCGCCGCCACGGTCACCGCCACCGCGTCCGCCACGGTCGCCACCACGGTCGCCGCCGCCACGTCCGCCACGGTCACCGCCACCACCGCCGTATGGCGGACGTGGTGAACGAGGACGCTCTTCTTGTGCTTCCATGCCTTCCGGCAGTGGGATCAGCGCCTTGCGGGACAGACGGACCTTGCCGTCGGGCTGCACTTCGATGACCTTCACTTGCACGAGTTCGCCAACCTTGAGGATGTCTCCAACATTTTCAACACGACGGTGGTCGAGCTGAGAAATGTGCAGGAGGCCTTCCTTCTTCGGACGGATCTCGATGAATGCACCAAGACCTTCGCGGATCTCCTTCACCTTGCCGGTGAAGACCGTGTCGATCTCGATCGGACGTGTGATCTCGCGGATCTTGGAGATCGCTGCATCACAACTTGCCTGATCGATGGCAGCGATCGTGATCGAGCCATCGTCTTCGATGTTGATCTCAGTATTCGTGTCCTTGCAGATGCTGCGGATCATCTCGCCGCCTGGTCCGATAACTGCACCGATCATCTCTACTGGGATCATGATCGTAGTGAGCTTCGGAGCATACTGCGACAGATCGTCGTTTGGCTTGCTCATGTGAGCATTCATGATGCCGAGGATGTGCAGACGTCCGTCACGCGCTTGGGCAAGTGCCTGACGCATGATCTCTACCGACAGACCTTCGACCTTGATGTCCATTTGGCATGCAGTGATGCCGTTCATCGTGCCCGTAACCTTGAAGTCCATATCGCCAAGGAAGTCCTCGTCTCCGAGGATGTCACTCAGAACTGCGAAACGATCACCTTCAAGGATCAGACCCATGGCGATACCGGAGACCGCATTGGTCATTGGCACACCGGCATGATACAGCGCTAGCGAACCGGCGCAGACCGTTGCCATCGACGAGGAACCGTTCGACTCAAGAACGTCCGACACAACACGAATGGTATACGGGAATTCTGCTTCGTTCGGAATGAATGGTTCGAGTGCGCGCTCTGCAAGGTCTCCATGACCTGTTTCGCGTCGGCTCGTGAATCCAAAACGACCCGTTTCACCTGTTGAGAACGGCGGGAAGTTATAGTGGAGCATGTAGCGCAGTTCATACGTTGGACGAAGTCCATCAATAAGCTGTGCGCTCTTCTTTGTTCCGAGAGTTACGGTTGTGAGAGACTGCGTCTCACCGCGTGTGAAGAGTGCCGAGCCGTGCGGACGTGGCAGTACTCCGGTCTCAACAGTGATAGGGCGGATCTCATTGGTCTTACGACCATCAAGACGCACACCGTCTGTGAGGATCATTTCGCGCATCTCGCGCGCTTCGATCTTCTTGACGATGCTGCTCACAACCTTATCAACCTTGATCGCAGCAAATTTCTCTGCGTCCGCTGCAACAACAGCCGCTGCTGCGTCCGTTGCGAGCTTCTTCACTTCAGAGCGGAATGCGTTGCGTTCTTCCTTCGAAGAGCTGATACGGATCTGCTTGCGGATGCGATCTGCGATAGCGACATCGATTGCGCTGACGATCTCTTCCGGCGGAGCAGTTGAAGCTACTTCGCGCTTGGTTGGATTCACCAGTGCTGCCAATTCGCGCTGCAGTGCATTGATCTCGCGGATCATCGTGTGTGCGAATTCCATAGCCGCTACGAAGTCGGCCTCGGAGATCTCCTTGCTAGCCCCTTCTACCATCACGATGGATGTGTCGGAACCCGCAACGATGATCTCAAGGTCAGATGCTTCGATCTGCGACCACGTAGGGAGGACAACGAATTCACCGTCTACACGGCAAACGCGTACTTCAGAGACCGGACCCGAGAACGGGATGTCACTCGTTACAAGTGCCGCAGAGGCACCGATCACAGCGAGCATGTCCGGCTCATTCTCCAGATCGTACGAATAGACCGTACCGATCACTTGGATCTCGCTACGCCAGTCTTTTGGGAAGAGTGGGCGAAGGGGGCGATCCATCAAACGAGATGCGAGGATCTCCTTGTTCGATGGACGTGCTTCTCGACGGAAGAATCCGCCCGGGATCTTGCCCGATGAAGCTTGTTTCTCGCGGTACTCACACGTGAGTGGGAGGAAGTCGAGATCTGGCTTTGGTTCAGCAGCGGAGTTCGCTGCTACCAGAACCATAGTGTCTCCGTAGCGGACCATGACGGACCCCGCGGAGAGCTTGGCAAAGCGTCCCGTTTCTAACGAGAGTTCTTTGCCATTGATGGTCTTTTTGACCGTATGCATGAAAAACCTACAATTAATTGGGTGGTGGGCATCGCGATCATCCATCACTCCTTGTCGTGGGGCTTACCATAAAGCCCCTTGACAAAGAGTGTCACGATGCCGAAGAATGGGTATCTCTGTACCCTCGATCAGAAACAGACGACGGCGCCAGAAGCGCCGTCGTCCATGTGTTTTACTTGCGAAGTCCGAGTGCTGCGAGAATCTCGCGGTAGCGCTGAATGTTGTTCTTTTGAAGATACCCCAGCAAGTTCTTCCGCTTGGCCACGAGCATGATAAGGCCACGACGTGAGTGGTGATCCTTGCGATGAGTTTCGCAGTGACCGGAGAGAGCCTTGATGTGTTCCGTCAAAAGTGCGATCTGCACTTCCGGCTTACCGGTATTGCTGTCTGTGCCGCCGTGCGCTTGCACGATCTCGGCCTTGCGTTCTTTGGAGATCATGAGTTACTCCGTTCAATGATGTGTTGTTGATACATGCGTGTTTGTGTTCTGTCAATTTCAAGTTGAGCAAGAAGCTCGTCCACGGTTGAATAGTTCTCCTCGTTGCGCAGTCTCGTATGAAACTCCACATTGAGCGTTCTTCCATACAGGTCCATGTCGATGTCGAGGTAGTTCACCTCAAGCGTCGGCACAGTGTCCGTTGTGAACATTGGCCGTACACCAATACTGGCCATGCCAATGCAGGTGCGACCTTCGATCACGGACGACACAACGTAGATACCAATGGCGGGCAGCAGTTTTGCGTTGTCCAATGGTTGCACATTTGCGGTTGGGATACCAAGGGATCGCCCCCTGCCATCACCTTTCACCACAACCCCATGCACGGCATATGGTCTGCCAAGCATTGAGTGTGCTTCTTCTACGTTGCCTGTTTTTACGGCGGCGCGAACCTTTGTGCTGCTGACAACGATATCGTTGCACACCAGCGGCGGGATGCCTTCCACCATAAAATTCAATTCGTGTCCAAGCTGTTGCAACAGCTCTTCATTACCGCCACGATCCTTGCCAAAGGAATGGTCGTGACCAATGAAGAAGTGTTGTACACCGATCGTTTCAACGATGACCGATCGGATGAACTGTTCTGCAGACATTGCGGCGAATTCTTTTGAGAACTCGATCACTACGACGAGATCGATCCCTGCCTTCTCCATAAGCTCGCAGCGTTCATCGATCGATGTGAGCAGACGAAGTGGTTCTCGATCTTGCTTTGCCAAGACGATCTGCGGGTGCGGATCGAATGTGACAACAACCGTGCGTTCGTTGTTCTCCGCGGCAACGGCTCTCATGCGAGAGAAGATGCCTTGGTGTCCACAGTGCACACCGTCGAACGTACCAACGGTGATCGCCGTCTTGGCGTTGTACGGGATACCATCCACACCGAATCGCACCACCTTCATACAACCGCCTTCTCTTGGATGGCTGCGCGTACGTCATCGATACGAAGTGCATGCTCCACACTAAAGCCGCCACTACGAGTCCTTCGCAATGCTGTTACGTAGCCACCACAGCCGAGTCTATCACCGAGGTCACGTGCAATGGACCTGATGTAGGTTCCCTTTGTGCAGTGGATCGTACAGGAGACCACCGGCCAGTTGATGACAACGTTGCTGATGGAGTGGATCGTTACCTGACGCGACTTCGGAGTGAACTCCTTGCCCTCGCGTGCGAGATCGTACTGACGTCTGCCTTGATGTTTCACTGCGCTGTAGGCAGGGGGCGTTTGGTCTATCGTTCCCTTGAATCCCAGCAGAGCTGCGAGGATCTCGGCATCAGTGAGTTGGTGTACATTCTGTACGTCTGTGATCTCTCCCGCGCTATCGTCTGTAGTTGACGTTGCACCGAGTGTGACCTGTACGTCATACACCTTGTCATCATCCTGAAGCGTTGCGATATCCTTGGTAGCCTTGCCGAAGCAGATCACCAGGAGCCCCGTAGCGAGAGGATCGAGTGTACCGGCGTGGCCCACTCTTTTCACTCGTGTGAGGCCGCGAAGTTTCGCAACACAGTCGAATGATGTCCAGTCTGTTTCTTTGTCAATGAGCGCTATCGCACCGTCTGTTCGAGCTGATTCCAACCACACATCAAGATCACCGAGCGATGTTCGGTCCAAGAGCGGTCTGTCATTCGTCATGTTGTTCACCGTCAGCCGGAGCTTCTTCGTCCTTCGGTTTCACACTATCGAGCAATGCCTCGATGCGTTGAGCGCGATCGAGTGAATCGTCGATATAGAACCGCAGTTGTGGTGCATACCGCAGACGCACAGCCTTTGAGAGTTGGTGACGCAATCTGCCGGACTCGTGTTGTTCGATATGATCGAGCACTTCGGCCGGCGAACGCTTTCCTCCGAACACGCTGAGATAGACACGCGCTGTTTGAAGATCCGGTGAGAGCCGGACCTCCGTAACGGTGATAAATCCCGCCGAGATCTCTTCAGAGATCGATCGAAGGGGCGCTGCCAGGGCTTTCTGGATCTCGCCCGCCACTCTTTCGGTTCGAATCGACACGGTCAGGACAACTTCCGTTTCACTTCAATTGTCTTGTAGCCTTCAATGATGTCCCCTACTTCGAGGTCATTGAAGCCGTTGAGTGCGATACCGCACTCGTAGCCGGCATCCACTTCGCGAACGTCATCCTTGACGCGCTTGAGCGAGGAGAGAGTTCCCTTGAAGATCTCAAATCCGTCGCGCAGGACGCGCACCTTGTCGTTCCGCGTGATCTTGCCTGTGAGGACGTAACAGCCCGCGATGGTTCCGAGTTTGCTGATCTTGAAGATCGCGCGAACTTCAACGCCGGAGGTGATCTCTTCCTTGATGTCAGGAGTGAGCATACCTTCGAGAGCGAGCTGAACTTCGTTGATACAGTCGTAGATGATGGAGTAGAGGCGAACATCCACATTCTCTGCTTCGGCAACCTTGCGAGCGGCCGGCGAGGTGTTCACTTGGAAGCCGACGATGACGGCATCGGAGGCCGATGCAAGCATTACGTCGCTCTCGGTGATCGCACCAACAGCCTTGAAGATGATGTGTACCTTTACTTCCGGTGTTGACAGTTTCTGCAACGAATCGGAGAGAGCTTCCACCGAACCGCTCACGTCTGCACGAACGATCAGTCGGAGTTCCTTCACGCCACCCTGTTGGATCTGCGCTGAGATATCGTCGAGTGTCATGTGACGCATACCGCGGAACTGCTGTTCGCGGCGAAGCTGCTGGCGACGTGTTGCCACATCGCGGGCTTCGGCATCCGTTTCCATTTCGTAGAGGATGTCTCCGGAGTTCGGCAATCCGTCGAAACCGGTGACCTGAGCAGGCATGGATGGTCCGGCAGAGTCCATACGATTACCACGTTCATCGAACATGGCTCGCACGCGTCCGGCAAACTGACCGCAGACGAAGATGTCGCCTACGTTGAGTGTACCCTTTTGCACGATGACCGTCACAACATTACCACGCCCCTTATCAACGTGTGCTTCGATGACCGTTGCACGAGCGTTGCGATCGGGGTTGGCCTTGAGTTCAAGGATGTCGGCTTCGAGGAGGATCTTCTCGAGAAGCTGAGGGATGTTCGTACCAAGCTTGGCAGAGATCTCTGCTACTTGATACTTACCGCCCCAGTCTTCAACAAGAACACCGTGATCTGCGAGTTGTTGGCGGATACGATCCGGGTTTGACTCCGGACGATCCACCTTGTTGATGGCAACAACGATCGGCACGTTCGCAGCTTGCGCGTGCGAAATAGCCTCGATCGTTTGAGGCATCACACTATCATCGGCAGCAACAACGAGCACCACGATGTCTGTGACCTGAGCACCGCGGGCACGCATGGCTGTAAAGGCTTCGTGACCAGGTGTATCAAGGAACGTGATAGAGCGACCGGAATCTGTCTCTACACGATAGGCGCCGATGTGCTGCGTGATACCGCCGGCTTCGCCGGCAACAACGTTCGCATTGCGGATGTGGTCCAACAACGATGTTTTACCGTGGTCAACGTGGCCCATGATCGTTACGATCGGCGAGCGTGGACGCAGTGTTTCCTCTGCATCAACATCGTCTTCCACATCCTGTTCGGATTGATCATCAAGGAACGACACTTCGTATCCATAGTCGGATGCGATGAGGGTGATCGTGTCCTTATCGAGACGTTGGTTGATGGATACCATCAAACCAAGGCTCATACATTTCATGATGATGTCTGATGCCGTAACGCGCATCATGTTCGCAAGGTCAGCCGTTGTCACGAATTCTGACAAGCGAAGCGTATTGTCTTCGCGAGCTCTTTCTTCTTGACGGATCGCAGCTTTTTCCTCGCGCTCCATGCGCTTGCGTTGGCGAAGCTTGGCACGTCCACCCGTTGGATTGAGTTCCATTCCGGAGAGCGTCTGCCTGATCGCGCGTTCCACATCCGAGTCAGAGACCTGCGTGCGCATGCCCTTGACCGGTGCCTTACGCTTTTTGTCTGCTGCTTTCTTTGCTGCTGCAGATTGTCCGAGTCCCGGACTTGTTGGTCCGCCGCCGCCCGGCCGTGGTGGACGGTTCGTGCTGAATCCGCCGCCGGCGCTGCCGCCTGTGGCTGATCCGCCTTGACCTTGACCCGGGCCCTTGCCGCGTGCAGCCAATTGATCGCCGATCGCACCGCGCGGTCCGCCTTCGCGTCCGGCAGGTCCTCGCTCATTACGCTTCGGACGCGGTGGCGCCTTCGGCGTAAGATCGATCTTCCCAAGTACGGTAAGTCCGCGAAGCTGAGCGTTTCCGCCCGGCTTGTATTCGACTTCGATCACGCCCTTGCGCTTGCGTTTTGCCTTTGTTCCGTCACCTTCTTCTCCGGCAGCTGCTGGCGCTTCACCTTCAACAGGTGCAGCGGCCTCTGCGGGAGCGGCTTCTTCTGCGACCGGAGGAGCCACTGGGGCTGCCGGTGCAGGAACTGCCTTTGACGGAGGGGTGGACTTCGCAGTCTGTTTCGGCAGTGGTGGCGGTGTTGGCTTTGGCTCTTCCTTCGGCTTGCCGATGGCGCTCAGGTCGATCACCGCTCCAACTGCAGGACCGGTTGATTCCGGTTCTGGCGCTGGGGTAGGAACAGGTTCAGGAACTGCTGCCGGTGCCGGTGTTTCAGCAACAACGGGAGCAGCTTCTGGAGCTGTTGGTGGTTCGGGCACTTCTGCAACAACGGGTGCTGCCGGTGCTTCTGCAACTACGACCGGAGCTGCAGGAGGCGGAGCGACCGGTGCGGCTGCTTCTACCTGTGGCGTCTCTTCCGTGTGGGAATCGGCAGGGCGCTCAAGGCGCTCTTCGATCTCACGCTCACGCTCGTGTGCTTCCGCGATGGTGTCGATCGAAACGGCGCTGCCCTGCTCAAGTTGAGTCTTGCGCACCTGTTGTTGGCGTTGAACCTTCTCGCGCTGTTTCTGCGCGGTCTTGAGTTCTTTCGCAAACTTTTCGATGACGAGATCAGACTGCTCATCGGACAGAACCGTGGTAGCCTTGTTCTCGATCTTATGACCCTTCGAGGCAAGATATTCCACGATCGCGTCGCGACCGATGTTGATCTGACTTGCGATCTTAAATAGCTTATTTCCAGTGGACCCAGCCATACACCCTTCTGTTATTCCGCTGCCTGTTCGTCTCCGTCTTCAGATACCACTTCAGTATCAGACGGGGCTTCTTCTTCGCTCGGCTCGTACACTTCCGGTGTGTCCTCGGCATACGATTCGGCGATGTCTTCTGCTACCTCAACCGCCTCTTCTCCCAGCTCAGCTGCTGTTGCAGCTTCATCCAGGGCAACGAGGTAGTCTTGGTTCTCACGTTCTTCAAATTCTTCGAGCATCACCGTGCGGATGCGCACGATCTTCTCCTTCGGTGCGATGGCCAGCAGCATCGCCGGCTCTGCCTCAAGGAACTCACGGGCGGTATCGACGCCAGCCTGAATGAGTTGATCGAAGACGTCGCGACCGATCTCATCACGGAACTCGATGAGTTCGATGTCCTCCGCGCCTTCCTTCACAAGAGACAGCGAGTAGCCTGTGAGTTTCGATGCGAGGCGGACGTTCTGACCTTGCTTGCCAATGGCAAGAGAGACTTGATCGTCCGGCACGATCACCGTTGCTTGGTGACCATCCTGCGAGATCTGTACGTCACGAACCTTTGCCGGCGAAAGCGCACGAGCAATGAACAGACGCGGATCTTCCGTGTATTCGATGATGTCGATGTTCTCGTTTCCAAGTTCACGCACGATAGAATGGATACGAATACCCTTCATACCGACGCAAGCGCCAACCGGATCCACACGCTCATCGAATGACGTTACCGCCACCTTTGCGCGCTCACCTGGTTCACGTGCAATTGCACGGATCTCAATGATGCCGTCATAGATCTCGGGGATCTCTTGCTCGAACAGACGCGCCATGTAGGAATCGTCTGCACGCGAAAGGATGAGGTCCGGAAGACCCGTTGCGCCGCCGGAGCGACGAACTTCCTTGAGAATGGCCTTTACTTGCTGATTCTTCTTGAGACGCTCCGTAGGGATCTGCTCTTCGCGAGGAAGGCGCATCTCAACCTTGTTGTGCATCACAAGTACATTGTTCGGGCGTACTTGATAGATCTCGCCGATGATGATCTCACCAACACGCTTGGCATACTCTTCGTAGATGTTATCCTTCTCAACGTCGCGAATACGCTGGTTGAGATTCTGAATAGCCTGTGCGATAAGGCGCCGACCAAAGGAGTCCGCGATGTTCTCGAGCGTGATCTCTTCGATGTATTCATCGCCGATCACCGGAGCTTCGCCCGTCTTCTCGGTGTACTCTTCTGCTGAGATCTGGAGTTCGGCGTTCTCTACTTCCTCAACGATCTCTCGCATGAGGTAGATCTCGATGTCACCCTTCTCCATGTTCACGATGATGTCGAAGTTTGATTCCAAACCATACTTCTTACGCACCATCGCAGACAACGTCTCTTCAACGATGCCTTGCAAGAGGTCGCGATCAATACTCTTTTCACGCGCCATCTCATTGAAGGCTTCGATGATGAGCTTCTTGTTATCGACCTGTTGTTTGACCTTACGGCGTGCCATGATTTCGTCCTAGATCTTAATCACCACCCTTGCCTCTTTGATGTCCGCTGCGTGAAGCGTAACAAGGGGCTTGGGATCCTTCTTTGATTGCACCGGCTGAACGTCCAGACCCTCATCATCAACCCGCATAAGCGTGCCCTCGATGATCGAGCCGTCGGTGCTATGAACCACGCGCACCGTTCTGCCGACACTTTTTGTCAATTGCCATAGATGCTTCACCGGAGCGTCAGCTCCGGGCGAAGACACATCGACCGCCCGAAGGCGGCCGGCGAATTCGTCGTTCTCCAGCCGTTCGTCCAAGCCGCGGCTAACGGCCCGGCAATGATCGTGGGTGATGCCCTCGGGGGTATCAATGAAGATGTCCACTACCAATTGCGCCGCTTGACCTCGAACCACTACGTCTATGAGAATAACCCCCGCTTCGATGCAGGCATCGTTGATCGCGGTCCGGATCGATTCCGGCAGGTTCTCCTTCACAGATCTCCGTCATTAGTGAGTCGTTGCCAAAAACAAAAAGTGGGCTCTGAAAAAGCCCACCCTTCATCGCAGTCACAAATATAAGGAGCGATCAGCGAACAGCGACCTGCCCCCAAAGATTTATCCACATCCACCCATTCGCTGTTGGTGGTCATTGGGGCACGGCATGCCGTGCCTTTACCGTCGCTATTCGCTGTTCGCTGTTCACTGTTCGCTGTTCAACTGAAGGCTGAAATCCCCGTAATGTCCTGACCAATGATCAGGGTGTGCATTTCATGGGTGCCTTCATAGGTCTTTACAGACTCTAGGTTGGCAGCGTGACGCATCACAGGATATTCATCCAGAATGCCGTTGGCACCGTGGATCTCGCGACTCATACGGGCGATGGTGAGGGCCATTTCGCAGTTATTGCGCTTGGCCAGGGATACGTGTTGTGGTCGTAAGGTGTTGTTTTCTTTGATCTTAGCGAGACGCCAGCACAGCAGCTGGGCCTTCGTGATCTCATTGAGCATCCAAACGAGTTTGTCCTGGATAAGCTGGAATCCGGCGATCGGCCTGTCAAAGGCGATACGGCTCTTGGCGTAGTTCAGGGAAGAGTCATAACACGACATAGCTGCACCAACCACGCCCCAGGAGATGCCGTACCGCGCCTGGGTCAGGCACGACAACGGTCCGCGGAGACCTTCCACGCCCGGTAGAATGTTCTCTTCTGGTAGAAAAACGTCCTGGAAGACCAATTCCGACGTTACCGAAGCCCGTAGCGAGTGCTTACCCTTCATTTCCGGCGCCGTAAAGCCCTTCATGCCTTTTTCGACCAAGAAGCCCCTTACCACCCCATCCAGCTTTGCCCAGACAACGGCCACATCGGCCAGGGTGCCGTTGGTGATCCACATTTTGGCGCCGTTGAGGATGAATCCGCCATCTACCTTCTTGGCGTTCGTGACCATGGCCGAAGGGTTGGATCCGGCATCCGGCTCTGTGAGTCCGAAACACCCGATCGCATCACCCGCTGCAAGGCGAGGGAGCCACTTCTGCTTCTGCTCTTCGGAACCGTACGTGTAAATGGGGTACATCACCAGGGAGCTTTGGACCGAGGCAAAAGACCGGATCCCGGAATCGCCGCGCTCAAGCTCCTGCATGGCCAACCCATAACACATGTAGTTCATCCCCGCTCCGCCATATTCAGGGGGCAGGGTGATCCCAAACAGGCCGATCTCCGCCATCTTCTTGACCAAATGGAGCGGAAACACACCCTCCCGAGCGCTGTGCTCAATGATCGGCAGGATCTCGTTGTCAACGAAGTCCCGAACGGTCTGACGTACAAGTTTCTCCTCCTCAGTGAGGAGCTCGTCGATGTTGTAATAGTCTGGGTGTGTAAACATTGGAGTCTCAGTTACTCGGTTACTCGGTTACTCGGTTACTCGGTTACTCGGTTACAAGATTACGGAATCCCACCATCACAAACCCCGTAACCCCGCAACCCCGTAACCCAGTAACCCCGTAACCCTGTAACCCCGTAACCCAGTAACCCCGTAACCCAGTAACCCCGTAACTGAGTAACTGCGTAACTCTGTAACTGACTAACTGTATATTGACCTCGGGGTGGAGTCACGGTAGAGGAGTGTACAATGCGACCTGCTGCGCACGAGTTCCCTGCGTATTACGAGCAATACGTGGATCAGGTAGAAGAAGACGATGTAATGTCCACGCTGGACGGTCAGCGTGAGGAAATGGCGGCTTTTGCTGCCGTTCTGGATGACGATCGCGCTCGGTACCGTTATGAAGACGGAAAGTGGAGCATCAAGGAGGTCATCGGACATCTTTTGGATGCCGAACGGATCTTCGGCACACGTGCATTGTGTATTGCACGGGGCGAGGAACAGCCCATTCCCGGCTTCGACGAAAACACCTATGTGGCAAATGCTCTCTTTGATAAACGCCCCCTCAAGAGCATCATGGATGAGTGGTTCCATCTCCGGGATGCCAACATTTGCCTGTTTGCCTCCTTGAGCGAGGAAGACGTTTCGCGCATCGGCATCGCCAACGGGAAACCCATCACTCCCCGCGCCATCATCTGGACGATCGCAGGACATACCGTACATCACCTCAGGATCCTACGAGAACGCTACGGGGTCAGTTAGAAACGTCACGTTTTGATCCACAGAATACACGAAGACTGTAACAAACCATTCTTAGAATGGATTTCAAATGCCAAGATATCCGCTTACCAGCATCATTGAACGGGATGGCGACGTTTGGGTCGCTACATGCCTCGAGTTCGATATTGCGAGCCAGGGAGTATCACTCGAAGAGGCCGATGTCAATCTTCGCGAGGCAGTAACCCTATTTCTTGATGTTGCTTCCCACGACGAGGTACAACGCAGACTTTCGAACGTACCGGTCGTGAAACACTTCGAGATCTTTGTTGGCTAGAATTCCACCCCTTTCTGGAACTGACGTCGTTGCTATCCTTCAATCACACGGATTCGTCTATGTGAGACATAAGGGTAGCCATGCCGTGCTTCAGAGCCTCCAGAATGACACCACCGTGACAGTGATCGTCCCTCTCCACAAAGAGCTGGCAACGGGTACACTGCGATCGATCATACGACAAAGTGGCCTACCGCGCGAGACCTTCACGAAAGCTCCGTAAGTTTGAAGCGCCTTGTTTCCGACAGGGCGTTTTTGTTCCAGAACATGAAGGTCCACAATGGACCACCATACGTCGGGCGAGCAAGGCACACCAACACGTGCACGGATGCTTGCCCTCACAGTTGGTGCTATCGGTGTTGTCTATGGAGACATCGGCACCAGCCCCCTCTACTCCCTCAAAGAATGTTTCTCGCCGCACTATCACCTCACGCCCGGGCGACCTGAGGTTCTTGGCATTCTCTCGCTGATCTTCTGGGCACTCACGCTCATCATCTGCGTGAAGTATCTGTTGATCATCACCCGGTTCGATAACAAGGGCGAAGGGGGCATCTTAGCTCTCATGGAATTAGTAAGTGAACGAAAAGGATCGTTCGCAAAAATGGGCGCCATCTTCGCCATGGGGATCTTTGGCGCGGCCCTGCTCTATGGTGATGGCATCATCACTCCGGCGATCTCCGTTCTCTCTGCGGTGGAGGGTCTTGAGGTAGCTGCACCCGGACTCCACCCGTGGATCATTCCGATCACTATCGTTCTGCTCCTTGTCCTCTTTGGCATCCAGAAGTATGGCACGGGCGGCGTTGGTCGAATCTTCGGTCCATTCATGGTTGGCTGGTTCGCACTCCTTGGTGCCCTTGGTGTGATCAGTGCCATGCAAACACCGGACGTGTTCAACGCCATCAACCCCGTCTATGGTGTGCAGTTCTTTATGGATCATGGCTTTGGTGCCTTTGTGGTTCTGGGTAGTGTCTTCCTTGTAGTGACGGGTGGCGAAGCACTCTACGCAGACATGGGGCACTTCGGACGTACGCCGATCACTCGTGGCTGGTTCTATGTTGCCTATCCCGGACTCATCCTCCAATATTTTGGTCAAGGGGCTCTCCTCCTCCGCGAAGGCGATGTTGCCTCAACAGTGAGCAACCCGTTCTTCCACATGGTTCCATCGTGGGGCGTGCTGCCTTTGGTGCTTGTCTCTACCATCGCAACCATCATTGCTTCGCAGGCCGTGATCTCGGGCGCGTATTCGCTTACGTGGCAAGCCTTGCAGCTCGGTTACCTGCCACGATTGAAGGTGATGCATACGTCGAGCGATGAACGCGGACAGATCTATATGCCAACGGTGAACTGGGTGCTGTTCATCAGCTGCGTAGTGTTAGTGATCGCCTTCCGAAGCTCAGGCGCTCTTGCGGCTGCCTACGGTATCGCCGTTACGTCTACGATGGTCATTACTACCATCCTTGCATGGTTCGCCATGCGACGGCTCTTCAACTGGGGATTTGCTCCGGCCTTTGCTGTCACCTCTGTGTTTCTCATCGTCGACGCTTCTTTCCTCCTTGCCAACATGTTGAAGTTCCTCGACGGAGGGTACGTTCCTGTGGCAATGGCTGCAGCTACGTTTCTGGTGATGATCACTTGGCACAAGGGACGAGAGATCCTTCGTCACGTGATCGAAAAACGCAACAAACCGATCTTCGATATCATCCACGAAGAGATCGATCGTTACGAAGATGTTCCGGGTACGGCTCTCTACATGAGCGGATACGTTGGTATTGCGCCCCCTGCTCTGATCAGCAATCTGATGTATAACCGCGTCCGACATGAGACCATCGTTCTTCTCTCGGTGAATGTCAAGACGGCATCGCGTGTACCATTCTCACAACGGATCGAAGTGAAGCCGATGGAGAAGGGCGTGTATCAAGTGGTGCTGTCCTATGGATTCATGGATCAGCTCGATCTGATGCATGACCTGATGTACCTGCCGGAGTACGACATTCCGGTAGATATCACGGATGCGATCTTCGTGCTTGGTCACGAAACACTGACCGTGAAGGACAGTGAAGGCATGGCGCGTTGGAGAAAGGAGATCTTCGTCTTCCTTCATCGCAACTCTCGAACACCTGCTCGATACTTTGGTATCCCCGTCAAGCGTACGCTTGAGGTGGGATCACACGTGGCTATCTAGAAGCCGAATTGGTACGCAAGGCCGAGGCGAAATCCTCGGCCGATCAACCAACCAACATCCTGCGTCGATGCTGTGGTGGAGGTGGCGTTCGGGATGTCAAACTCTGTTGGCTGACGGACCATGTAGCCAACGTCGAAGATGGCACGACCATCTCCAACAGGCAGGATGAGACTTACACCGAGCTGCGCTCCAAAGCCGAACTGTGATGCGTACTCTGCGCTCACAGTCTTGGGCCGTTCTCCAAGTTCGTTGGCAGGGATGGCGGAGTAGTCATCAGTCTGATCGGCAGAGAAGATGTTGTCAACGAGGGCACCAACGTTCAACATCAACCTCGACCCGCTCGTGTCGAGATCAGTGATCTTGAAGGAAATTCCAAAATCCAACTCGATGGCACTTGTGTTGATGGTCGACGTCACCTTCGGTGCGCCGGGATCGGGTTCAACCACGTCGAGCTTGCCAACACGCATAGCCGGTGTTGCAACAAAGGCGGACATGAATCCGCCGTTCTCCACACGGTAATTCAGACCAAGGTAGAGCTCGCTTGTGCTTGCGAGCGCCTTGTTTGCGCGCACGCCAAGGTTGAACCGTGTAGGTGCACCATACGCAGTTACGTCTTCTCCCAATCCGGTGCTTATCGAGTAGGTAAAGGCAGGGCCAACGAACCACTGTGCCGAAACAGAGAACGTCGTCGCCACGATGATCGTGGCGACGACGCTAAGGAACTTGAGGAACTTCTTCATGTCAGAAAGATACGTCGTTGATCACGACTCAGGAACTTCAACAGTGATAGCCTGTTTCGTTCCGTCGGATTCTTTCACCACGAGGAGCACGCCGTCTCCGGCTTTCTTCGCTGAGAGGATCCGTTGAAGCTGCGACGGAGAATTCACTTCTTTTCCATCGGCTTTGAGGATCACTGTGCCGGGACGAAGTCCACGTCGGGCCACTGCACCACCGCGATCCACCTTGGAAATGAACACACCTTGTTTTGTCCCGAAGGAACTGGTCTGCTCGTCTGTGAGAGAGTTTGCCGTAAAGCCAAGCCCCTTGAAATTCACGGGCTCATCTGCAGCCTTTGTGGTGGCTTCTCCGGCTTTACTGTCGCTCGTCGCAACATCACGGTCACTATCGAGCGAACGTAGCGTTACAGACTTCGAGATCTCGCGTCCATCACGCCAGATCTTCAGCGTAACCTTATCTCCTGCTCTGCGCAATACGATCTCGTTCTGCAGATCATTCGATGTCTTCACCGGCTGTCCGTCTACGTCAAGGATCACGTCCCCTACTTCGAGTCCGGAAGATTCAGCGGCTCCGCCTTTCACGACCTTGTTGACATTTACACCGCTTACCTTTGAGAGTCCAACGGCCTTTGCCGATGCCTCGTCCACACTGGTGATCTCTACGCCGATGTACCCGCGCTGGATCTTTCCATCGTCGATCAGATCGAGTGCAACACTCTTCACCATGTCGATCGGGATCGCAAACCCATAGCCGGCATTTACACCGGTACGCGAGGCGATGGCCGTGTTGATGCCGACAAGACTGCCGTTGAGATTGAAGAGTCCGCCACCGGAGTTCCCCGGATTGATCGCTGCATCCGTTTGAATGAAATTCTCAACGGCATAACGATTGCGTTCAAAGGTGCGTTCGTCGGTACCAACGATGCCGATACCCCTGCCCATGGCAGAGACGATACCTGTTGTAACGGTTGACTTCAGACCCAGTGGGTTACCCACGGCTACTACCCACTCGCCGATACGGATATCTGCGCGTTGGGCAAAGTGAGCCGGCATGAAGGTGCCTTCGATCTTCAGCACTGCAAGGTCCGTGAGCGGGTCGCGTCCAACCAAGCGAGCCTTGTGCTCCTTTTGGTCGTTTGTGGTGACCACAATGCCCCCTTCTTTCGCTTCTTCTACCACGTGGTTGTTGGTCACCACATAGCCGTCTCGGGAGATGATAACACCCGAACCGTTGGCTTCGCCGCCATCAGGGAGTTGAAACTCCTCGTCGCCCCCTCCACCATCGGGACCGAAGAATCGGAAGAAGTCGTTTGGCATGGACGACGGAGCCTTGCGCTCGGTCTTTACTGCGATCGAGACAACAGACTGCGTTACGGCACTCGAGACAGCAACGAACTGATCGTTAAGGGCCTTCACCGCCGCAGAGGCAGGGGTAGGGGGCTGACCAGCTCCCAGCTCCGATCCGCCGGCAAAAAGGTTTTCAATGGCGTTTCCGCCAAAAGAGGTCATGAGGACTACGCCGAAGACAATGCCCACACCGATGAGGGCCACGGCTGTCAGAAGAGAACGTTTGGACATAGATACTCCGCAATGATTCAGGCGAAGTGGGACGAACAAATTTTCCGTTTAGTGGGCGTGGACCAGGAGTCGCACCTTCCGACCGAAGGTTTCCTCCATCAACTCCTTGCGCCGCTCGGCCCCCCAGAGCTCGATATCGGGGACGCTTGTAGGGGCCACCAGGTAGATGTCCAGCATGCCGGAGGAGATGTTCACGCGGATGGTCTGAACTACCTGCTGCTGCCGTCTGTCCAGTCCTTCCCCAATCCGGAGGATGGCAGAGAGAACACGTACGAGACGCTGCTCGTCGGCACTGAGAGCTATAAAGGATGGATGTTTCTTCTTGGGGTGACTCTTTCGATGATACCGTGCGATGTTGGCAATGATCTCTGCTTCGTCGTTGGTGAATCCCGGCATGGCGCTGTTGCGAATGATGTATTCGCTGTGCTTGTGATGCTGATCGGCAGCGATGTGATATCCAACATCATGCAACAATGCAGCGGCTTCCAAAAGCTCGCGTTCTCTGTCACCAAATCTGTGCAGAGCATGAAGGTCATCGAAGAGTCGAAGACACAGATTCTTCACATGTTCTGCATGTCTGCGTCGAACACGATAGAGATCACAGAGATGATCAACACTCTGGTACCGAAGATGCGAGAGGTGATGATACTCATCGATATCGCGTTGTTTTTGAACCGTATCAAAGACGATCCCCTCTCGCAAGGCATAGCCGGAGATCGTGAGTTCTTGAATGTTCAATCCGATGATGGCCTGCTCCAAGATCAGTGCGCCGCCGGTGATCACATCAGCGCGCTTGGGATCCATCCCCGGAAGAGAGAGTCGAGCCTCCTGCGTACGCGCCTGCACAATGGAGTCCACAACATCAAGGATGTCCTTGCGGTCGATCCGCATCGCATTCAAAGATTCCGGCAGACGTTTGTTGGAGCGTGCAAGAGACATCGCAGCGATCGCCATCACCGTGCCCGAACAGCCAACAGCGTGTTCAAATCCATAGGCGATCAGTGATTGGAAGACGGCCGCCCATTCTCCGCGAATTGCTTTGCGACAGGCCTCTACCTGAGAGTCTGTGATCGTTGGATCCGGGAAGAATCGCTTCGTCATGCGGATGTGACCAAGCTTTGCACTGTCTACGAATGCAGCTTCGCCTTGATATCCGATAACGGTTTCTGTGGAGCCCCCTCCGATATCGATCACAAACGTGCGCTTGGCAAGGATCGGCAGGGCGTGGAGTGCACCAACGTAGATAAGTCTGCCCTCTTCGATGCCCGGGATCACTTCGATCTCAACACCGGTTGCATCGATCACTCTGCGAACAAACTCATCCTTGTTAAGAGCTTCGCGAACGGCACTGGTAGCAACGGCACGGATATGCACGCCATGTTGAAGTGCTTCGGCGGCGAAACGTTTCATTGTGGCTACGCCCCTGTCCATCGCATCGGGAGCGAGGCGTTTCATGTCGCCCGCAGAAGACCCAAGCCTGACCATTTCCTTATTGCGAGCATGGATCCGCAGCACGCCGCGAGTGCTAACGCTGGCAATGACCATGTGGAACGAGTTTGTTCCTACATCGATCGATGCAATGAGACTTGGTGCCGATGATTGTTCGTCCACGTTTGCGTCCTCCGTATTCAAAGATACCAAGTGTATCTTCGCCCATGTTCCAACGGTACTTTATCATTATCGGACTCGTGGTTGTGGGCTTCATAGTCTTCTCCGGTCTGGCCGTTGGATTTCTGCGCAGACTTTCCGGGCGTGGCCCCCGCAGGAGATAGTGATGGCCAAAGCCAAGGGTGAACGGTTCGCATTTCTCGACGTTGTAAGGGGGCTTGCCGTGATCTGGATGATCCAGGTTCACGTGACAAATGTCGTGCTTGATCCTTCGCTACGAATCGGCTGGTTCTTCGACGTGCTGAACATCTCCAACGGCTTTGTGGCACCTACGTTCATCTTCTGTGCCGGGGCCGGACTCTGGATAGCCCTTTCGCGTAAGGGCGAAGCCTACCGAACGTTTGGGTCCGACCTCTTTGTATACCTGCGTCGGCTCGGCTACATCCTTGTGTGGGCCTACTCCCTGCACGCCCCCTTCTACTCTCTGGACAGATTGTTGATCGCCTCGGCAGACGAGCTTCTTCCGTGGTTACAGATAGATGTTTTGCAGACCATTGTGTTCAGCTCGTTGGCAGCACTAACAGTCTACCTTGTTATCGGCGATCTCCGCAGAACCACATGGGTATACGGAGTTCTTGCTCTCACAATCATGTGTTGCACGTGGGCCACTGGTGTATGGCCAAAAGAAAGCCCCTTTCCACTACTTCCGTGGTCGAGCTACCTCTTTGCCGGGGCCTTCATCACCGGACTCTTCATGCAGTCCAACGATAAGGGGCGGATAGCGCGGTGGATGTTCTGGGTTGGCCTCATCGGACCATTTGTGATCTTCCTGTCCAAGAACATTGGTCCGGCCATGCCATGGGATGATACGTGGTGGCGCACCTCTCCCGGACTCCATCTCTTCCGTATCAGCGGAACGCTCATGTTGCTTGGGCTGCTCTTTACGCAGGAACAGCGAATGCGTACAAGTAAACTCGGCACCATGCTCCAGACCATCGGCAACGAGTCGCTCTTCATGTACGTGGGCCACCTCCTCTTTGTCTACGGCTCCATGCAGTCCGTTATCTCGTCCATCTACGGTTCATCAACTCTTGGCTACGGCGGTGTAGCCGTTGTGTGGATCATTGTCACTGCAGCATTCGTTGCCTTGATGATGATCTGGCACACGCTCAAGTCGAAACGTCCGGACCTCGCCCAGCGCATCCTCATCATCCAACTCGCATGGATGGTGATCTCATTCATTGTACTGCCGGCAGACTTCTCGTTCAGCCGGATGTTGGGTTTGGACTAGTGCAACGCGTTGTTGTTATCGGTACATCGTGTGCCGGCAAGTCAACGCTTGCTCAACGCCTGGCCACACGTGTACATACGCAATGCATAGATCTCGACGATCTCCATTGGGAACCTGATTGGGTAGAAGCTCCCGACGAGGTATTCCGATCGCGAGTACTTGCGGCCACTGCAAGCGAGCAATGGATCGTTGCCGGTAACTACAAGCAAGTTCGAGACATCGTGTGGTCTGCAGCAGACACCGTTATCTGGCTCGACTTTTCATTCATCGTCGTGTTTACAAGGATGCTGCGAAGGACAGTGCGAAGGATCATACGAAAGGAAGTTCTTTTCGCTGGAAACGTGGAGAAGGCAGGAATGCATCTCAAGGTGTGGTCGAAGGAATCTTTGATCCACTGGGTTGTCGCAACGCACTGGAAACGAAGAAGAGAGTTTACCAATGAGTTATCACAGAATCGGTACTGCCACCTCACTGTTCTGCGTTTTACACGACCACAGCAGGTAGAGCAATGGATGAATTGCTTGACACGTCACTAAGTCATTAGTCATCAGTCATTAGTCATTTCTTGCAAAAACCGACAAAGGCCGCCCCTTTTTACAAGGACGGCCTTTGCGGCGTTCTGTTCACGATCGTGGTTTAGTGCGCCACGGTTACCGGGAGGGTGATCGTACCGCGTTGACCAGTGATCGTCAGGTAGTAAATGCCGGAGGCGAGGTCGGCAGTGATGAGTCGGAACTCATACGTGCCGGCTGTCTGTGGCGCGTTCACGAGGAACTGCGTAGACAGAGCGCCTGTGGCGTCGGTAACGCGAACGGTAACAACGTCATCATGAGCGAGCTCATAACGAACGGTTGATGCGTCCTGCGTTGGGTTAGGGAATACGCGGCCGGCAATGGCCAGCGTAGCGAACATTTCTTCGTTGACGCTTGTTGATGGATCCTGTGCCTTGTATGCACGATTCACGGGATCGTACTCCGTCCACTCAAGATCCCAACGCTCAATACCTACAGCACCGCGGAAGGCAACATTCTCAAAGAATGGGTCGGATGCTGTTCCGGCAAACGCTGCACCGCTGAGTGCAGGTGAGCCGGTCTTAAGAGCCGGATTGAAATCTATATTGGTGATGAACGGTGCTTCAACCATGGCAACACTTGGCGAGGACTTGTCAACGATGTTGTTGTACGCCGGCTTGAGGAGCCATGTGTTATCAAATCCTGCAGGTGGTGTCTGGCTACCCGATAGACCGGCAAGGGTCATTGTAGCCCCCTTCACTCCATACCAAGAGTTGTTACGGATCTCAAGCGAGTCTCCATTAGCAGCAACCATGGTTGGAAGTTGTGCGATCTCAAAGCCACGCGGCCATCCGAGGAAGAGGGAGTTGTGGATGCTCTGACGTGAGTTGCGACGGATCTGAGCAGCTGCGCCGAAACGCGAGCTGTATTGATTAGCACCGCTACCTGTTGTCCAGCTTGTGTCTTGGAGCGGACCAATAGCTGTGATGTTGGAGAACACCGCCGTGGTCAGAGGCTGATTGAACGATGCGTTAGCATCATTGTCAGATTCAAATGCTTGCGATGTAGAAACATCGGCTACTGTGCGGAAGCGCTGAACGATTCCGTATTGAACCTTGCCACGGTATCCGTTGTCGGTGTCAAAGTCGTCGTCGAGGATCCCTACAGAGATAAGGTGCTTGGCATTCACTGTTCCACCGAACCACTCAAAGCCATCATCGTTGCCGTGTGATACTTGAATGTGATCGAGAATGGTTTTGCTACCAACGCCGCCCATGGTGAGGGAGTTCAATTCGTTGTTCGGTGCAACAGCGATACCGGCGAACTCGATACGAACGAACTGAAGCGACCCGCTTGAGTCATCGTCATCTGTGCCGCCGAACCAACCGCGACCGCCTGTTGTGGTTTCTGCGATACCACCTTCGATGGCAGCTTGACCGCCAGGATGATTCGTGCGTGCCTTACCGCAGATCACAATGCCGCCCCAGTCGCCACGAGCGCGCTGACCAGGCAGTGCGCTGGATGTGAAGACGATCGGAAGCTTGCGCGTACCGTTGGCAATGATCTTGCCGCCCTTGTTAATACACAGCACGGAATTCTGTCCTACGGTGTCGCCAAGGATGATCGTACCAGGCTCGATCTCGAGTACTGCACCGTCATTTACATACACGTAGCCATCAAGACCGTAGATCTTTGTGTTGGAGAGATGAACACGTGATGTGATCTCGCCACGCAGGACGGAGTCTACCGTCACAGGAGCAGGTGCGATGATCTTGATCGGCGTGTTGTTTACGTCTGTCTTTGTTGTGTCGCTAAGAAGCACCATGCGTACATAACCGGTCTCGGTTTGATCTGCCGGACGGAACACGATGCCACCGGCAACTTGTCCGCGACGTGCAGCAGAGTCGAGCACGTTCGAGAGACCAGGCAATGTTGTCCACGGACCTGTCTGTGTCTTGCCGAAGTCAAAACGCCAGCGTTGGCGATAGGTACCCGTTGTGTCCCACGAGACAGTAACGGACTGACCAACACGCACGGAGGTAACGTTTGTGCCCGGCTCAATGAGTCGGACCGTTGGCTCAACAACTACTGGTGCAGTGATAGCGAAAGGAGCATCCGAGATATCGAACTTCGATGGATCACTTACGAGTGTCATCTTCACATAGCCTGTGCTCGTTACGATGTTCGGAGCAGTGAAGCCATTTGCAAGCTTTCCGCGTGATGCGCCGGCATCGACGACGGATTCAGCACCAGTGATCGGTGACCATGGGCCAGCTGCTGAGGTACCGAATTCAAACTTGTAGGTGTTACCGGCTGGACTTGTTGTATCCCACTCAACGGCGATCTTGGTTCCTTGAAGATATGATTCACCGGAACCTACACCCGGCTTTGTAAGACGCACAACGATCGCTGCGCGATACTCAGAGTTCACGGGATCGTAGTTGGCCCAACCTTCGTCCCAACGCTCTTCATCCGCAGCGAAAGCACCGCGGTAGTTCACCTTTGTGAAGAACGCATCGTCGATCGGATAGAGCGGACCGCCGTTGCTGTACGACGCCGTGTTGAGATAAGGAGCTACGATCAAAGGTGCCGGATTGAACGAGGCATCGTTTGGCCATGGGTTGGAAAGGAAGGCATTGTTTGGACTGGTCTTGTCAGCACTGTTGTTGAAGGCTGCCTTGCTGATCCAGTTCGCATCCATTCCTGCAGGGGGCGTACCACCCGCAAGATTCAGCCATGTGCTCTTGATACCATACCAGTTGCTCGAGCGGATCGCTAGAGAATCAGTATTCGCAGCAGCCATCGTTGGTACCTGTGCGATCTCAATGCCGCGTGGCCATCCGATGAAGACGGAGTTGAAGATGCTCTGACGTGAGTTGCGACGGATCTGAGCTGCTGCGCCGTAACGGGAGCTAAACTGGTTTGCGCCGCTGCCGGTGGTCCAGCTGGTGTCCTGAACCGGACCGATCACGGTCACGTTTGAGAAGAGTGCATTTGTCAATGGTGCGTTGAAAGAACCTGTTGCGTCATTGTCGGATTCAAAGGCCTGCGACGTGGAGACATCGGCCGTTGTCCGGAAACGCTTTACAAGTACGAACTGAACCTTACCACGAAAACCGTTGTCGGTGTCGAAGTCATCATCAAGAATACCGTAGGAGATGAGGTTCTTCGCATTCACGGTGCCACCGAACCATTCAAAGCCATCGTCGTTACCGTACGATACTTGAATGTTATTCAGGACGGTACCGCGTCCAACACCACCCATGGTAAGCGAGTTGAGTTCGTTGTTCGGAGCAACGGCGATACCAGCGAATTCGATACGGACGTATTGAAGCGAACCACTGTTGTCTTCGTCATCAGTGCCACCGAACCATCCTCTACCAGGTGTTGACTCAGCAATACCACCTTCGATGGCAGCTTGTCCACCCGGATGGTTCGTACGTGCCTTTCCGCAGATCACAATACCACCCCAGTCACCGCGTGCGCGTTGACCCGGAGCTGCAGAGCTGGTGAAGACGATCGGCTGTGTCTTAGTGCCATTCGCAATGAGCTTGCCACCACGATTCACGCAGATCACGGAGTTTTGTCCAACGGTATCACCAACTACGATCGTTCCGGCTTCAACCTCAAGAACTGCTCCGTCGTTGATGTACAGATATCCATCGATGCCATAGATCTTGGTGTTGCTCAGACGGATGCGACCAGTGATCTCACCGCGAAGAACAGAGTCCGGACGGATGACGTCTGGCGACTCGATCGTGAACGGATTGTCTGTGATGTCGAAGACGTTGTTCGAGTCCGCAATGAGTTCCATGCGGATATACCCCGACGACGTTCCTTGAGCCGGTACGCGCCATCCGCCGCTTGTTGGCACGGATTGTCCACGTGTTGCTCCGGAGTCGAGCACGTTCGCTGTCTGGCCCGCAAGCGTAGTCCACGGACCAGCTGGCGACGTGCCATACTTGAAGCGCCAGCGTGCACGGAATGTGCCTGCTGTGTCCCAGCGCATTTCCTGCGTTGAGCCCGGACGGAAGGTTTCTCCGCCATTCGGGAACTTGATCTGACACGACGTTGGATTTTGTGCCATCATCTGCGTGGCGGTGACCACGAGCATAACAGCAAGAAGACATAGTGTCTTCATAAAGGACCTCTGATGTGATGTTGTGAGGTGAAGAGTCATAGTGTGATTGACGTTGGGATCGATAGAGCTTAGTTGAAGCGGTAGCCAATACCGAAGGTGTAGGTACGACCGCGAATGTTGGACTGAATGTTCACGCCCCCTTGCTCCCAATACAGTGGCTGATTGAGAATGTCACGGATCGCGAATTTCAGTTCGAGGTTTCCACCGAGGTTCTGACTGAGGCTGAGGTCGACCATTTGGCGCGGCATCTCATACACGTGCGGATCGTCGAACTGGAAGGCACCACGCTGTCCCACCTTGATGATGCGACGTCCGTAGGTGTTGTACCCAAGATTGATCGATGAGCCGGTGCTGAAGTTCGTGTAGAAGAGGCCGATATTCACGGTGTACGGGCTCTGTCCCCACATCGTACGTTCGTCTGTTACACCACCCTGATTCACAACGATGTGGGAATTGATTACCGCAGCGTTGATAGAGAAGGTGAACGGTGTAAGGAACGATGCGATGAATCCGAGTTGTTTGCGTGCCTCGAACTCGATACCGTAATTCTGTGCCTGACCATTTGCATTCTGGAAGCTGTAGATCACTTCCGATGTTGATGGAAGAATGGTCTCTTCGATGGCATTGGTGAATGTCTTGTAGAAGGCACTCACACTGATCACTTCACCGGCATTCGGGAAGACCTCCCAGCGAACATCGTAGTTCTGGATGAGAGCGCGTGTGAGATTCGGATTGCCCGTTGTTACAGCTTGGATCTGGAAGTTGTAGAAGGAGAAGGGGGCAAACTCACGCAAGGAAGGACGAGCCAGCGTCTGCGATGCTCCGAGACGGATGTTCATGTCTTCGGCTGGACTGATCACGAGGTTGAGGGACGGCAGAACGTCTGTTACGTCCACTACCGGATTCACGGCCTGATCCTGAGCGTCAAAGGAGTTGAGCTGCTGAAGGCTGCTCTCGATACGTGCACCACCGATGAAGCGCATTTTCACGCTTGCAAGATCGAATGGAATGTCAGCCATCAGATATGCTGCGCCGAGTCTTTCAGAGGCTGTGTAGGCATCAGAGAGGCGCGTTTCTTCCGACATCATGAGTCGGTCTGCGGAGTAGTTCGAGTCTGCAAAGGCAGCAGACGGATCTACTTGACCTTGTTCACTCGTGTTGAAGAGTCCATCGATATCACCGGCATAGTTGCGCGATTGGATCACAGTGAATGATCGTGCAGTGAAATCGCGATTACGGAACTCATAGAGTCCACCGAACTTGATCTTCGATGCCTCAACTGGCAGGGTCACGTTCGCCGATGCAATGCGGTAGTACTCAGACATGTCCGAGTAGAAACGTCCGGCTGTTGTTCCGTCACCAGTAGGTGATGGAGAGAAGTTGATGGCAAGGGGCGATTGAGTGTCCGTTGACTGACGTGAATACTGGAGTCGACGATAGTCGGGCTCATCACGCTGCGTCTCTGAATACCCGAGCTTCCAGTTGACAACAGCATTGTTGAACGACCCAACGGTGTGCTCACCGCCAAGTTGAGATGTGAGGAGTTCCTTTTGGACGTAGTTGAATCCGAACTCACGGCGTGTCTGTGCTTGAGAATAACTCTCACCGTAGAGTTCCAACGATTCATCATCCATCGAGCGGTTGTACACATTCTTGAAGGAGAAGGTTGTGCTCTCTCCCAGACGATAGGCCAGATTGAGGAGTCCGCCCATGTTAGAGCTGCGTGCGGCCGTATATCCGCTCTTCGAGAACTGCAGCGACCTGTCTGCCTGAAGTGCCGAACGCGTCATCCGATTCATCGAATACGTGTTGCCGTAGTTCACGTTCGCAACGATGCCAAAGGCATCGGTCTCACCGATCTCGATCGGGGCACTTACCGTTACGCCCAGTCCGCCATTCATCGGTGCTGTTTCGTAGTTCGTCTTCCACTGTGAGTTCGGGAAGCCTGAGCCGATCTCTGCTACACGGTTTGCAGCATCTACATCGCCTACCTGTGCCTTGCTGTTGAGGTTGAGGAACTCTTCGCGGTTTGCAGGGATATCAGCTGGGTAGCTACGGTCACCGGCTCCATTTGCCGACCAGTCCTTGGAAGAACCGGTATAGGAAAGGAATTCACCTTGGTGGAACGTAACGTAGTCGTTGATGGATTGAGATCCGCTGACCTTTACGCTATAGGCCGATGGGAAGTCGATCGTATTCAATTGAACGAGACCACCGGAGAAGTTGCCCGGCAGATCGGGAGTGAACGACTTCGTAACGTTCGCATTCTCGAGCAGTTCGGCCGGGAACATGTCAAAGGCAAACGCCTTCTTGTCCGGCTCTGTTGACGAAAGGGAAGCCCCATTCAACGTGGTGTTGCTGTAGCGCTCACTCACGCCACGCACGTACACATATTTGCCTTCTACGAGCGTAACACCGGAGACGCGCTTCAGAGATTGTCCAGCATCACTGTCCGGAAGCTTCGAGATCTCTTCTCTGCCGATCCCGTCACTAACCTGCGCTGCGTTCTTGCGCTCTGCCAGGAGGGCTGCTGCGTTGTCATTCACACGCGAGGCCTGAACAACCACTTCTTTGTTGACCTTTACCGAGGCACCAAGAACAATCGTGACCGGTGATGCTGCGTCGTCCTTCACAACGATGCCTTCAACCACCTTGGTCTCGTATCCAATGAACGTTACCCGTAGTTTATAGGTGCCGGCGGCAAGCTTCTTGATCCGGAATGTGCCCTTTGTGTCGGAGTAGGCACCCTTCTTGGTGTCTACTACGCCAACACTGGCGCCACGGAGAGCTTCGCCCGTCTCGGCATCCGTAACTTTGCCTTCGATGGATCCCGTCTGTGCACTTGCAGCGATAACGCTGGCACAGAAGAGGAGGGATGTGAGAATGTGTTTCATAGACTTTACCGATCACTTTACGACATGAACAGAACGAACGTCTACGAAACTATCGGCGCGCTGTTAGGTGTATGTTACCGGCGTATTACCAACAGGAAACACTGGTCTGCAGCCGCTCTGGTGCTGGTTTTTTATGTGCCATTGGTAGCTCAACAAGCCCCGCAGAAGGTGTTGATAGGGGGCATCCAGTTCGATTCGGCGGACGCCTATACGTCGGCCTACAAGGTTGAGGCAGCTCTTGCCGTGGCGCTAGAAGCCTCCGGACGCTATGCGCTTATCCCGAATGTTACGCGTGATTCACTCGTTGCATCATTACGTAATGATTCTCTTTCCGTGCAGGCAGCAGCTGACAAACTTGGCGCGGAACTCATCGCGTTCTGCTCCATCGGACGTATCGCAAATCTCGTTCGGATGGAACTGGTCATCATTGGCGGTGATGGTTGGATCATCACTACATCAGGTGTGGGCTACGCCACATCGTTCCTTGTCTCTGACAGCACCAAGAAGCGCGTGATCGATCCAGCGATCCTCACCGCTACGCAACGAGCACTCTGTGTAGCGGTTCGTGATTCATCGTTGTATGCAGCTGCCGATTCTATCCTTGCTGTACATCCATCTGAGCTTGCAGCCGTGGGCGGAATAGAGTTCATCGCAACCAATACAGATCTTGCACCGTGGTCGGTGATGAGAGAGAAGATCGCTGCATCGTATGATGCTGTATCTACGATCGTTGCGGCGATGAGACAGAATCCGGATATCACCGTGGTGGACATCGAGACGCGCGACAGTCTGTATGCGTTGGGCGGACTCTTCATGGTTGAGAACTACAACGCTGCATCGCGCTCCGAACTCAACATTCTGAAGGGCTTTGAGATCACGCACCTGATATCCGGCCGTTTAGAACGGATGAAGGGTGGTGCGGAGTTAACGTTGGTCTATAACGAGATCAAGCCCGATGCAACGTATACGCCAGTGAAGAAGGCTCAGTTCATGATCGCGGTTGATTCAAAACTCGCGTTCCAAGACGGCGTACGCGCCTGCCTGCGCAAGCTCTTTGGTTCGATCACCGAACCAGCGGAACGGAAGTAGTAAGTGCGCCACTGGAGCCGGAGGTCACTCGGACTCCATAGATGCCTGAGGCCAGGCCATCGGTAGAGCATTGCAGGACAGAAGCCCCTTCCGAGATCTTCATGTTGTTGTAGGAGCGGACGATATTGCCAAGTCCGTCCACGATCTCGATGGTCACAAAATCGCCATGTTTTGCCGTTGCTTCCACCGAGATCACGTCCCGTGCCGGAAGTGGAGGTAGGATCCGGAATGTTGAAGCAGCGCCGATCTGGATCATGAAGCGAGGACCGCATGCATCCACGATGATTGAGCCATCGTCAATGAGCACGTTCACAGCCTCTGTAGCCCAAATGGTAGTGCGTGTAAAGGCCAACTCTGTACTGTCTGGGATAGCAGAGAAGGCAACACCATGAAGGACGGCAACAACGCCTGGGCGACCGCAATCCGGTCCGGTTGATCGCAGCAGCAGACGTATGGAATCGTTATCCATCGTCCAATCAACAACGGCGTCCTGCATCGTTCCTGCAGAAATTGAGTCTACGAATAGGTTGAGCTCGTTGAAGGCGATATACGTCCGCAAGCTATCGACCATTGCATCGTGCACATCCGTGTCCCAATAGACCGGTATCGAGATACGTTCGTTCGGACCCTTCACATAGTCATCGATATGCAGTCTCAACGTATAGGTTGGAGGTACGCGCGGATCCTGGGCCCGCCCCTTGAGGGAGATAGCTGTTGATGTTGTGCACTGATCAACATCTACCAGAACCAACTGCGCATCATGAACGCCTTGAGAGGTTGGAGCATATTCCAGCGTGGTTGTCAGTGAGCCGCCGGCAGCAACGGTCTGTCCATTCACCGATGCAGTTATACGCCATGGTACGGTAGGGGGCTCCACACGCAACTCAACGATGGTCCGCGCATTCACACTCGGATTACTGATGGTCACAACTCCCGAGTTGTTCTGCATCGGCTCGAGTGTACCCAAGTCGAGTGGATCGGGTGTGAGGACGAGTCTATCACTCGGAGCAAGGACCACGGTGACGGATATCGTATCGAACGTTCCGCATATTCGATCATAGAGAAAGATCGTAGCCGTGGTGGTTCCGGCAGAGAGTTGCGATGGATCGATCTCGATCGTGATATAGGCACTGTCAGAAGGGGCAATGGTCACGCGAGATTCGAGTGTGCGCATGCCGCGTGGTGCGTTCGCCAAGGTCACGTCAACATCGGTCTGCAGTGTGCCGCGGTTGTTGAGTTTCACTGTGGACGTCGCCTTTGGTAGACAGGCCTCAACGGTTCCAAAGTCAACAAGCGTTGGCGATGGAATCACATCCGGTACAAGCAGTGATCCACGAAGCGGGACGGCGAACGTGCCGCCGGCCGCATCGGTAACCACATCGAGTGTGGCAGTGGAGAGCCCCATACCAGCTTGCGGGTTGTATTCAACAACGATCCAGTGTCGGGTTCCGGGAGACATCGTAAGCGGAGTGGTCAGTCCCACGATACGGAACGGTGTACCGACGGGCCTGATGGACGCACTTGTCAAGACAACGGGTCTTCCGCCCTTCACATCGATATAGACGCTGTCTCGTTGTACACGTGAGGTGCATTGCTGTGTCCACTGCAACTGTGGTGGACCAAGATCAAGGTCTGTTGAAAGTGCGCGAAGTCTGACGTCGGCAGATACGGTTGTTGAGCATGTTGTAAAGGCCTCTACATCCAAGAACCCAACATATTCTGCGGGAACGGGTGAACTCCACGAGATGGTCACAATGGCACTGTCATTCTTCCGAAGTACAAATGGGACGTTCGGGATGCCCGTGATCATGGCGAACGGAAGCGGCCTCATGCGGATGGCGTAGATCGTTGCGCTGTCCCCCGTTGCGAGTCGAATAACGAAGCGCTTTTGGATAACCGTGTTCACATCGGCTGAGTCGAGCACGGCTGGAGGTGTGATCGTAATGGCCAAGTCTTCGACCATACCACGTACAATGATGGTCTCAACGGTGTCACAGGGTTGAATGCGAACCCTGATCGTGTCGAGAACCGGGCCTTTGCGTGAAGCGGTATAGGTAAAACGAACCTGACGAGATTGTCCGCCAAGTAACGTGATGTTTCCAACCGTTAGACCAGTGATCTGCGGCGATGAAGTGGTAAGGTTGATCGCGGTGGTTGTCTGGCTCTCATTCTTGAACGTTATCGTCCTATCGAGCTGTGTGCCGGTGCACATCGAACCGAGGTCAACGATCCGCGGTGTGATGGTTATGACCGGACGCAGCGACACACCACGCAATGCAACCTGCCACGAAGATTTTGGTCCGCGTGTGAGTGTGAGATCATCATTTTCGATGATCATCGTTGCATTGTCGTTCCCTGTCTGCGAGCGATACTCCACAAGCACGGTATCTCGTTCGAGTGGCTGCAAAACCCAGGGCGCACCAAAACGACCGCTGACAAATCCCAGTACAATGAACGCTTGCGGTCCGAGGTTTGAGGCCGTCATCGAACGTATCGTGAGCGGCGCATTCCCCGTATTCGAGATCGGAATCCGGAGAGTGTCGCGCGTTTCACACTTTGCTTCCGCCGAGACATTCACAATGCTGTTGAAGATCGGCGATATCCCGTAGATCCTCACCGTGATAAACGTATCTCGTGTGCAGGGGGCTAACCGGACTCTAAACTTGGCTTGTATCCAGCCTGTGTCTCGCGCCGTGGCTGCCACATACGTCAGTGTACCTTCCGGACGTACAAGCGCCGGAGGTGGTACCGTAAGGCTAATGTTGGTATCACCGGATACACGCGTGATGTTTACGATCGATTCGAGATTCTGTCCGGAGGAAGTGCGCCACATCAACGTTCGGTTGACTGGGACCCCAACACGCTCAGTATAGGTAACGAGCGTATCGATCGGATACGCAACCGGTTCACGTCTGTCTCCTTCGAGAAGGACGATCAGCGTTGTATCCGGGTTTTGGATCTGAATGTTCAGAACCGCTACATGGTTTCCGGCGGTGCGTGGTCGGTATTCGATGATGAGCGGCTGCGGAGTGCAGGATGCGATCGTTGCCGATATCGGCGCATTCACGATTCGGAAATGAATGGCATCCGGTCCGGTGATCGACGCCGACCATGGTGAAGCGAACCAATTGATGTTTCGCACCATCACCGTATCTCGTTTCGCAGAATCAGGGCACACACCGCGGAATCGGAACGTTGTATCGCTCTGCGTTCTCAGTGCCGGTGCAGTACGAAACACGCCGTTCCCTACTACCCATCCATCGTTGTTGTTGAGGAAGAGAATGTCGTCTGTGTTCGCCCCTTCCAAACCGCAATTTCTCAACTGCCAGTTCTGACCGGCATTGGAGGTATAATAAACGCTTTGATTCCAGCCTGCGGCCCAGCCATGATCTGCATCATGTAAGAAGGACCCGAACATCTGTTCGCCGGTATCAAACTCACGCCAGGTTTGGCCGAGGTCCGGACTGAAGCGAATACCTTCCAAGAGTCCTGGCGTGGTATTACACTTGGTTCCTCCCGCCGGAACACAGATCGCATTGCCATACATCGCCAGTTCTTCATGCCATGGAGCACTTGTTCCCGTGTAGGCAAGGACCTGCCAATTCACTCCGTCGGACTGCGATCTCCACAACGTGCCTGAACCGATAGCATAGACCGTATTAGCAGGCATCGTTGCATCCCAATACGGATCGGAAAGAGCCGATCGCTTTTCATTCGTGTCAAGAAACATTTGGAAGGTTGCGCCGCCATCCATTGTCCGTAAGAATGCATTGTAACCACAGCCACCGCCGGTGAACCAGCCCTCGTTGGCGTTGCGGAACCAGCCGCCCCATATGAACGGGGAACCTGGTGGTTTGATATCCTGCCAGGTTGCACCACCATCTACGGACTTGAAGATTCCGCAAGGTCCGGAGCAATACCCAACGTTTTGATTCAGGAACTGGATGTACTCAAGGTGGCATGCACCGCCGGCTGCCAATACCTGCGTCCCCTGCCACGTCTTGCCGCCATCCACCGTGCGAATGACGTAGCCTCCGTTTTCATCACAGGCCCATCCGTAGTTCGGATCCGTGGGAAGAAAGAAGATGTCGAGGTAGTATCCAGTATTGTACGGAGCCGGTATGGGCACCTTTTCCCATCGCTGCGCATGACTCGTCACAGCGCAAAACGCCGTAGCCACAAACACCAAGATGGTGGCGAGGGTCTTCATCATCTACAATAACAATCTACTCGCCCTAAAGATACATTGTTTCACCTTCAAAGGTCACCTTCAGGTCACCTATCCAGGTCACCTATCCAGGTCACCTATCCAGGTCACCTATCCAGGTCACCTATCAGGTCACCTACAAGGCAAAGGTATCTTCTCGAGCCGGGCTGGTAGACACCCACGTGATCTTCGTTTCCAAGAGCTGTTCGATCATGCGAACATAGTCTTGGGCGGCCTTGGGGAGTGCGTCGAAGGACATGATGCCATCGAGGGGGCAATTCCAGCCGGGGAGGGTGATGTAGTCGCATTGGACGCGACTCAGTGTCTGAGCATCTGCAGGGAAGGACTTCAGGGTCTTTCCGTCCAGGGAATATCCGGTGCAGATCTTGAGTTCGTTGAATACACCAAGGACATCAAGCTTGGTAAGGGCGATCTCGGATATCCCATTGATCATGATGGAATACCGAAGAGCTGGGATATCCAGCCAGCCACAGCGCCTGCTGCGTCCGGTTGTAGCCCCAAACTCATGACCTTCTGAACGGAGGAGTTCGCCGGTGGCGTCCTCGAGTTCCGTTGGGAACGGACCGTTTCCAACACGAGTACTATAGGCCTTCACAACACCAGTAACAGATGTGATGCTGGTTGGCGGTATACCAAGTCCGGTGCAGGCTCCGCCCGATGTTGGGTTGGAGCTGGTTACGAACGGGTAGGTGCCATGATCGAGGTCGAGGAGAGCCCCTTGAGCACCTTCTGCGAGAACTCGCTTGCCATCTTTGAGGGCATTGTTCAGCAGCGTGGTGGTGTCCGTGATGTACGGATCGATCTGCGTATCAAAGGCAACGTATTCATCGATCATGGCCTCCACGTCGAGCGGGGCTACGTCATAGAGTGCGCGCAGGATCTGATTCTTTTCGGCGAGGTTCGTGCGGATCTTTTCGCCCAGTGTTTCGCGGTCGAGCAGATCTACGATCCGAACACCGATACGCAGGGCCTTGTCATTGTATGCTGGACCGATACCCCGACCGGTGGTACCGATCGAGCCAGCTTGTTTCTCACGAGCCGCATCCATCATCTTATGGTACGGCATGATGAGGTGGGCCTTGTGCGAGATGTGTAGGCGTCCGGCAATGCTGATCCCCATGCCTTCGAGCATATGGATCTCTTCCATCAGAGCAACGGGGTCGATCACGACCCCGTTACCGATGACGCATTGAGTGTTTGGGTGGAGGATCCCGGAAGGGATCAGGTGCAGGATATACTTCTTGCCGTCGAAGACGATGGTGTGTCCGGCATTGGCACCGCCTTGATAGCGCGCCACGATGTCGGCCTGCTCAGAGAGCATGTCAACGATCTTGCCTTTCCCTTCATCGCCCCATTGGGCGCCAACGATGATGCGTACGCTCATTGCCGTTGCAGAGCCTCTGCAAGAGTTGTTCGAGATTCGAACACTTGAGCCAGTTGCGTCATGGTGAGAAGCGACTGAACCTTTTCGGGAATGGCTGCGAGAATAAGACGGGCCTCGTGCTTGCGCACGGTGGCCAACGCTCCTACGAGCATTCCGAGTCCGCTTGAATTCATCACACGGACACGCTCAAGATCAAAGACGACCACAGCCCCCTCACCGGCACATGCCTCGCGAACGAGGGATGTGAGTTCGAGAGCTTCGGCTCCGCCAAGCACTTCTTCGCCAAAGGCGATCACTGTGGTTTCGGCGGACGGGTTATTGACCTGAAACGTGCTCATGAAAGATCAGGCTTTCTGGTGCGATACATGACCGATCTTCTTGTGCTCCACGCGATCTGAGTACCAGATGAGGAACGACGACGCGATGTAGATCGACGAGTACGTACCAACAACGATACCAACGAACATGGTGAAGGCGAATCCTTCAAGCACGTCGCCACCGAGGAAGACAAGCACGAGAAGGGCAGCAAGAACCGAAACACCCGTGATGAGTGTACGGCTCAGCGTTTCATTCAGCGAGAGGTTCACGAGTTCACTCAGAGACATGCCCTTATGCTTATCGCGATTCTCACGAATACGGTCGAACACCACAACCTTGTCGTTAATGGAGTAACCGAGGATCGTGAGGTAGGCAGCAAGCGAGTTGATACTGAGTTCGAGGTTCAGAAGTCCGAGCTTGTTGAACAGCACCGAGATCACGAAGGCCATGAGCACGTCGTGCGCAAGGGCAACAACTGCCGAGATCCCGTAGGCAAGCTGAAACCGGAATGCCACATAGATCAAAATGATGATCGTAGCAATGAAGAGCGAGAGTGCTGAATCAAAGGCAAGCTCCGACGAGACCTTTGGATCAACATTATCAGCTCCGAGCAGTATCACATTGTCGCTTGGGAAGGCCTTCTGAAGTCCGGCAACGATCTTTGCCGACACTGTTGAAGACTGACCTGTTTGATTGATACGGATGAGGTAGTCTCCATCCTTACCGAAGCTCTTGATCTCCGCTCCACCGTATCCGATGCCACTCACAGCGCTACGAACTTGATCTGCCGAGGCAGACTTGTTTGCGAAGGAAACGCTGATCTGAGTACCACCTGTAAAGTCGATCCCTAGATCGATCATACCTGGAAGGAATGCAATGATGAGACCGACTACCGTTGCCACGAGCGACGTCATGAAGAAGACGTTGCGCTTTGTTACGAAGTCGATGTTGGTTTTCTTAATGAGATCCATGTTAGGCCGTCCTCTTCTGTCCGATGTTGAAGGTGGTTGCACCGCTGTCCACGATGATGCCGAACATCGCTCGTGTGATGACTACGGCCGTGAAGAGGGTAATGATCGCACCGGCAAGGAGCGTTACGGCAAAGCCCTTAACAGGTCCTGAGCCCCAGATAAGCAGTGGGATCGTTGCGAGCATGTGCGTGATGTTGGAGTCGATAATGGCACTCCATGCCTTCTCAAATCCTTGATCGACAGCAGCCTTGAGTGTCTTTCCGGCATACAACTCTTCGCGCATCCGTTCAAAGATGAGGATGTTGGCATCCACGGCCATAGCCGTAGAGAGGATCAAACCGGCGATACCAGGCAACGTGAGTGTTCCGCCAAAACCGGCAAGACCGGCTACAACGAGCAATACGTTCATGAGCAGTGCGATGTCTGCAATACCACCGCCCCATGCGTAATAGAGAAGCATGAAGAGGATGATCAGTGCGAACGACATCAACGAGCTGCTGATACCACGACGAATGGAGTCTTCTCCAAGGGATGGTCCAACAACACGTTCTTCGATGATCTTCACCGGAGCCTTGAGAGCGCCGGCCTTGAGAACTACCGCAAGAAGGTTGGCTTCTTCTGGACTACCGGAACCGGTGATCTGTGACGATCCGTTCGGGATCTTGTTCTGCACAACAGGTGCAGAATAGACCCGACCGTCGAGTACGATCGCAATACGCTTGTTGATATTCGCTCCGGTGATCTGCGCCCAGCGCTCGGCACCGTCTGCATTCATTTCCATCAGAACCACCGGACGGTTGCTGGCTTGGTCGAAGCTTGGGAACGCTTCCGTTACCACATCTCCCGTGAGATCAGCTTCGCGTGCCACTCCGTACACATCAAAGATCTCCGGAGTGCCATCCTTTGTTGGAGTGCCTTCCGGTTTTGCAGCAACGATGATGTCGATGTCTGCCGGCATAGCGCGCTTCACATCCGGACGATCGAGGATCTTGAGCAACTGCGGGAGTTGCTTGCCGCTGATGATGAAACGGTAGAGTCCGGTTTCAGGGAAATCTTCAGCCTTCTTGAGGATGAGATCGAACGGCTGATACGACGACTTTTCGCTCTGAGCGTAATATCCGCCCAGCATGTGCGAGAGTGGATAGTCGCGCTTGATACGGCGTGCTGCCTCATCATCGCTCAACCCAGCGTATGGATTGTCCTTCTTACCGGCCGTGTCCTTTGCAGCAGCTGTCGCTGCCGTGTCGGTCTTTGTTGTGTCGGCCTTTGTGCTGTCAGCCGCAGCGAGCGCTGCCGTGTCCGCAACAGCAGCCGTGGTGTCTGGCTTCACACCCTTGAGCAGGTTGTCGATGGCCATGAACGCACGAATGAGGTTGCGATCCATCACAACACGCTTGAATTCAAGACGGGCTGTGGTTTGGAGAAGCGAACGAATTTCTTTTTCGTCCTTCACGTCCGGCAACTCGATCACGATCCGGCGTGCCCCTTGCTTTTGGATGTTTACTTCCGAAAGCTCGTATTTGTTGATACGCTGCTTGATAACCTCAAGAGCTTGCTCAACGGCACCCTCGGAGTCACGACGAAGTTTTTCTTCGATCGAGGCTTCGGTAGGATCGGACTGATTGCTCACTGTGAAGTACTGGAGGAGCGACTTGCCGCTTCCACGGAAGTTCTTCAGGAACGTTTCCAGCACGTCGTTGTCCGTGTTGTCCGTTTCCTTTCGAGTCTTGTCGAGGATGCTCACGAAGTCGTCATCCACACTCGAAGGGTCGGCAGACTCTTCGATGAGCTTCAGCACGTCCACTTCCAACGTGACGTACATACCGCCACGAAGGTCGAGACCGAGCTTCAGGCGACCATTCCGCGCCTTGATGAACGATTCACCGTTGGAGACATCCCACTGCTCCAGGGCAGCCGAATCCCGAGCGAGTGCTTCTCGCTCTTGATTAAGCTGGTAATAGCTATACGTTGGCCATAGCAGATACGCTGCAGCCACGATAGGCAGCAGAATGAGCAACCACTTGCTCAGATTCTTCGAACTCAAGAGTCCTCCATTCTTTCTCAATCGGCATAGCCAGCCCCATCTCCAACGAGGAGACGAGACAAGGACGGCGAATATACGGAATGGTACATTTGCATTGCTATGGATAGACGCATTGCCGATACTCCGGAAATAGACTGGACCAAGTACCCTATGCCAAGGGTGCGCCACCACGTCAACTCCCAGGCCTATTTACCGGCCAGCCAACACCACAGATTGCCTGCCTGGTACCCTCCAGTGATCGATTCTGTGGAATGGGGCTCCTGGTTCGCCAATGGGCGTCCGGCGGACGTCCTGGACATCGGTTGTGGTCGGGGGGCCTTCCTTCTCCGCCATGCCTTGGCCTACCCGGACCTCAATATCCTGGGCCTGGAGGTGCGCCAGACGCTCACAGAGTGGATCAAGGGGGTGATCCAGGGGGAAAAGATCGGAAATGCCCATGCAGAATGGTATTCCATGGCAAATGGCTTGGATTGGATAGCCACGGGTTCCGTTCAGTATGCGGTTTATCTCTTTCCCGACCCATGGCCGAAGAACCGCCACCACAAACGCCGGGCGTTCAACGAGGATTTTCTGAAGCACCTCCATCGCGTCCTTGTTCCGGGAGGCCGCATCTGGCTTGCCTCTGACCGACAAGAGGTAGTGGACCATCAGAACGAGATCCTCTCTTCTTCAGAGTTGTTCACGGTAGTGCATCCGCAGGAACACGCTCATTCTGAGGATGAGTGGCCATTCCCGTTCACAACGGACCAGCAGATGTTCTGTGACGACAAGGGCATTCCCTACGTGCGGTATTATGCTGAACGGCGGTCCTAACATCCTGCTCCCGGAGGTTCTCCTCGTGGGGTACCGCAACGGCTTCTTCCCCATGGGTGAGCCGGAAACGGGTCGCGTCCTCTGGCACCGCCCGGATCCGCGAGCGGTGATTCCGCTCGACGCCGTCCACCTGCCGCGTTCGCTCCGACAAACGATGCGGAAAGCCCCCTACTCCATCACGATCAACACTTGTTTTGAGGATGTGATCGGGGCTTGTTCCGAGAGAGAGGACACGTGGATCACGGACGAGGTGATCGATGCCTACACGGAACTCCACCACATGGGGTTTGCTCACAGCATGGAGGCGTGGTCGGGAACAGAACTTGCAGGGGGCTTATACGGCGTAGCCCTCGGCGGTGCTTTTTTCGGCGAATCCATGTTCAGCAGGGAACGCGATGCATCCAAGGTTACCTTTGTACATCTTGTAGCACGTTTGAACGAACGCGGATTTCGCCTCCTTGATACGCAGTACATCAACGACTTCACAGCTTCGCTCGGCGCTTTGGAAATTCCGGATGCCGTGTATCAATCTCTGCTCGCCGCTGCGCTTGCCGTTCCGTGTTCGTTTGTGTGATCTTCTCTTCCTGATCCTCATCGCCCTGTTGGCAATGTCATGCGGTCAGCCAACCTACGTTCGATCTGCGGCTGCATGCCCCCTACCGCCACCTCCGCCGGAATGCAGGCCCACACAATTCGACATCACAACGTATGACACAACGTCGAGCACGGCTCGCGGTGCTTCGTATTGGGCCATCGATAACGTTGCGGGTGCGGATACCGAGCTCGAAGAATTCGGACTCTTGATGCCACGGAAACATATCACACTGTTGGTGTCGGGATACGATGCCGGCTCTGCGGGCTATCGCGGATTGACGCTGCGTGCAGTAGATACGGTTGCTCCGCGTTCCATTGGTGCGTCTCGCAGCTCAGATGTCTCCTTCATCTCCACGCAGGTGCGACCGGGATCGATCATGGGCGACGCATCGCTGATGCAGTCCATGGCCAATGAAGATGGCGTTCATGAATCAATGGCTCTGGATGCCCCGTGGAGCCTTCCCGTCTACTGGGACGGTCACGCAACAACATCGCCCAATGGCGAATGGATGGTTTTCTCCTCGGATAGACCCGGAACTCTCGGTGGCACCGACCTGTGGTGTGTGCGTCTGCGTAACGGTGCATTCGGTCAGCCCCGTTGGTGTGGCTCCGTGATCAACACACCATGCGATGAACTCTCTCCACAGTTCACGCCGGACGGAACGGCACTTCTCTTCAGCTCTGCCGGACATTCAACGGTTGGCGGATACGATCTCTTCAAGGCGAACTTTCGCGTCGTTGCAGATTCGCTCGTCTTCACAACAGTTGAGAACCTCGGCAAG
Organism: Ignavibacteria bacterium; assembly: GCA_016707005.1. Lineage (NCBI taxonomy): Bacteria > Pseudomonadati > Ignavibacteriota > Ignavibacteria > Ignavibacteria bacterium. Next base: position 1,021,381 of record JADJIQ010000005.1, on the reverse strand, counting down.
CCCATCAACACATCGTACGATGAGGTGTTTCCCGTTCAGGCAGATTCAACAACATTGTACTACGGCTCCAACCAGAAAAGGGAAGGGGCTCCTCAACGCCGAGACTTCGACGTCTATGTGTTGCACCGCATACGCAATGGTCAGCCCCCTACCACCACATTGCAATTGGCTGAGACTCCTGAGCCTCCTGTAATCCCACCTCCTCTGCCGGTAGTCCCTGTAGAACGCGCCACGATCACCGGAGTGGTGATCAATGAACAGACGCAACAGCCGGTGCCGGATGCTGAGGTTACGGCACGAGAGCCGGGCACGCGGGCTGTGATATCGAGCACGCGCACGGATTCTGCCGGACGCTATACGCTTGACGTTCCGGTGGATGTTCCGGTGGATGTAAGCGCTAGCTCGTCGGATCTGTTCTATGATGCATTCCAGGTGAAGGTCCCCAAGGAACAACAGAACGATACCATCGTTCGAGAGGCACCATTGTCCTTGCCGATCACATACATGCTGCGAGTGAACTTCCCTACGTCGATGTTCGATGCTCCATACGAAAACACCTTGGACTCCAACGGACTGGAAACAACACAGTCGTGGTCTTCAGCATTGGATGAGCTGGCATCGAACGTTAAGGGCAGCATGGGAAGACTCAAGCGCCTGGTTCTTATCGGTCACACTGATGATGTTGACTCTGATGCATCAAACATGAAACTCGGCAAACAACGTGTTGAGTTCATCATGAAGAAACTCACAGAACGCGGCATCCTCAAGATCTCATGGAGGGTCGCAGTGCCGGTGAACGACTCAAACCAAACCGCAGACCGGGCGAGTCGCTCGATCTCTGGCGCAAGCGATGCAGACGCGTAGAACTCGTGAAGGTGTTGCAATGAAACGTCCACCGTTCTTCACACCCGGGAACGTACTTCGGTATGGCCTGTGGAGCATTGGCGGAGTTGCTCTGATCACGCTGATCTTTGTACTCGTAGTGCTCAGTGATGGCCTGCCTACGCTGGAGCAACTCGAAAACCCCCGTCAAGATCTTGCCACACAAGTTTATAGTTCAGATGGGATCTTGTTGGAGCACTTCGCTACAACACGGCGCACCTACATACCGTTCGACTCCATACCCAAGGGTTTCGTCAACGCCCTTATTGCTACGGAAGACCGCGCCTTCTACGATCATTGGGGTGTTCATTCAATGCGTATCCTCAAGGCCGCAGTGAAGAACGTCTTTGCCCTGAGAGCGAAGGAAGGGGCTTCAACGATCACACAACAGCTGGCCCGCAATCTCTACTTCACGCAAGAACAGACACTTGCCCGAAAGGTACGCGAGGCGTGGACGGCATTGCAGGTAGAACGTACCTACACAAAGAACGAGATCCTCGAGATGTATGCTAACACCGTGTATTACGGCAGAGGGGCATATGGGATCCGCGTTGCATCGCAGGTCTATTTCAACAAGGAGCCGATGCGTTTGTCTGTTGGTGAGTGCGCCTACCTCGTTGGATTGTTCAAGGCACCCGAAAAGTATAACAGCGATGACTCGCTCGGCATCTCCAGACGGAACCTCATTCTCCAGATGATGCTCGATGAGGGATTCATCAATGAAGGTCAATGGGCAAAAGCGTCTTCTGAGCCCCTTGTGAAACCATCTCCTACCTCTGTCTTCCGTGGTATTGCTCCGCATTTTGCTGAAATGATCAGGCAACTTCTCGGGAGAGAAGGTTCGTGGGCCGATAAGCTCAAGGGTCATGATCTCTACCGTGATGGATTGGTGATCCACACCACGTTGGACTCGCGCGTGCAGCGTTATGCAAACGATGCCATGGCAGAACATCTCGGCACATATCAAAAGACATTCGACGCATCGTGGTCATGGAAGTCGAAAGGGGCTCTCCTGAACTCCCTTCTCGATCGTGCGATCGCGAAACGCAGCGACTACATCGCAGCAAAGGGCAACGCACGAAAGCGGATCGCCGACAGGTACAAACGGACGCGTGGGTTTGTCGACAGTGTTAAGAGAGAGATGACGGTGATCCAAGCAGGCCTGGTAGTGATCGATCCTCGAACGGGTGCGATCCTTGCACTCGTTGGAGCATCGCCGCTGAGCATGAAACTCAACCCTGCTGCTCGCTATTCACTCAACCACGTCACACAGATCAGACGTCAGCCCGGATCGTCATTCAAACCCTTTGTCTACGCTAGTGCACTCGAACAGGGACTCACGCCGGAGACAACCGTTGAGAGCGGACCGTTCACGACCACGCTGAGTGACGGAACCGTATGGGCACCTCGAGGTTCGAGCAAGGAGGGAGGACCGGTCTCGCTGCGCACTGCACTGAAGTTCTCCACGAATAGTGTTGCTGCGCGGTTGATCACGGAGCACACCACACCGGGCAACGTTGTGAGCCTGTGCCAAAGACTCGGCATTTCATCTCCGCTGCAAGCGGTACCATCCATCGCGCTAGGGTCGGTTGAAGTATCCCCACTGGAACTCACATCGGCCTATGCTGCTTTTGTTAACGACGGTGTCCACGTGCCCCCTGCCTTCATCACCAAGATCGAAGACCGTATGGGCAATGTTCTCTATGAGGCAAGACTTCCGAACTCTGTGAATGATGCGCTCAGTCCGAACGTTGCGTCCAACATGATCTCGCTGATGCGCGGCGTAGTGGATGGCGGCACGGCATCGAGCATCCGCCGGTTCTACAAGGGTGACGCTGCAGGGAAGACCGGGACGACGAACGACTTTGCGGATGCATGGTTCGTAGGAGTAACGCCACAGTTAGCGTGCGGTGTGTGGATCGGATTCGATGACAGACGCGTACAGTTCACCGGTGATTACGGTCAGGGCGGACGTGCCGCCGCACCAGTTTGGGGAAGACTTATGCAAAAGGTCTACAACGACCCAACAGTGCCATGGAGACGATCTTCTTTCGCCGTTGCGCGAGACTCCACGGACACCGTTGGCGTAGAGGTAATGATCAATCCGCCATCAGATGAGATCGACGATCATCCACAAGACACAACACAATGAGCAACGAACAACCATCGTGGACCTTTGCCGACGGATCAGAGATCCACATTGGCACGATGTACTGCATCGGACGAAACTATGCAGCGCATGCACGAGAGATGGGTGCAACGGTTCCTGAGGACCCGATCGTATTTCTCAAGCCCCCTGCTGCATATCGTCGAGACGGATCGGTGATCGAACTCCCTTCGTGGTCTGCAGACGTTCATCACGAGGTTGAACTCGTTGTGGTCATCGGCTCGAGAGCGGAAAACATCGCTGTCTCGGATGCGTGGTCAATTGTAGCCGGTGTTGGTGTTGGTCTGGATCTCACCGCACGCGATGTACAAGCCTCCGCAAAGAAGAACGGTCATCCATGGGCCGTTGCCAAGTCATGGAAGGGCTCGGCTCCTGTAAGCAAGATCGTGCCCGTTGTTGCATCAGGACGCGGTCCGTGGGAACTGTCCTGCGAAGTGAACGGCACCGTCCGTCAGCACAGCACCACGGCCCATATGGAGCGCAGTGTTGAGCAGATGATCTCCTACCTCTCGTCGGTCTTCACTCTCGAACGTGGGGACTGCATCTTCACCGGTACACCGGAGGGTGTAGGCCCTATTCGCTCGGGTGATGTTGTTCACGCCTCTCTCTCCCCTCTTGTGAATCTCTCTGTGAGCATCGCATGAACCGACACGTACTACTTGTTGTTGCACTTGGCATTGCGATGTTCGTTGTTGGATGTGGCAGTTACACAAGAGTGGAACGAGACATCTATACGATCACCAATGCTGATACAGTCGTTACAGAACGTGTACAGAATCAGCCCGGCGACAGAGACAATGGGATCGTCTACCCCTCCACGCGGTCGATCACCATGGCACGTACGGTGAATCAGCACGACAGTGTTGTAGAACGACTCTATCCGTCATTCATCCGACTCGGTCTGTTTGAAGGGATAGGTCTCATCGGTTCGAAGATCGATACGGCCAAGAGTACGAATACTGGTCTGTTCGGTGTGTACTACGACATCGACCGATTGTTCTTTAACCAGCCAGATACATCCACATCTTCTCTCTTCAGCGGATACATCTATCGTATCGGCATTGGTGAATGGAAGCTGAACTGGTTCGACAATGACCCCGGATGGTCATGGGGCGTTACCATGGCAGAGTTCATACGTCCGGATGCCGACAACTCCCATGCGTTGTTGGGAGCCGGCGTGCTCACGATCAACAAGCGAATCTACTTCCGCAGCCTCATTCCGTACGTAACGGTACGACCCTCGATATCTCTTTCGATGGTTCCGTCGCAATACGTGAATGCGAGTGTTTCGGCAGAGGTAGGCAGTATCGGCGGCTTGAATCTGCGTGCCTATGCCGGATATGCATTTGGTGCGAACCTCTTCGTTCAGCCAGTGAACTACGTCAGCTTCCCCTATTTCGGCATCGGCGCATCTGTTGTGGACTTCCTGAACCGAGAAGAAGAACTCAACGTGGAATGGAAGTATCACGAGCACTCTGCATGGGAGATCGGTGTTATCGATTTTGTGCTTGCCGGGAGTAGTGCCGATCTATCTGCGTTTGCCGCTGACCAGCAGGGCGACAAGGTTCCGGTGATCAAGGGTGGAACAGCCAGAATAGCGTTTGCTTCCATCGCGTTGCCGATCCTAGACTACCGTTTGTCACTGGGAACTGCACTTGCGAACGCGGTGGTTCTCGGTGCCTATGAATATGGACTCAGCATGTTCCCGATTAGAGTGACCTACCATTGGAATCCATTCGGCAGCACATTCGTTGCTGAGCCGTTCTTCGAATACAACTTCGCCCCTTCCACCTTTGCACACATGGGCGTACGATTTGCAGTGCCTGTTGGTGAACAGACGTCGATTCAGGTGGTAGCGGGATGGGCTAGTGGTAACACCGGGGCCGGGATCAAAATTGGCGACGAAGAGATCGGTCGACGTATCGATGATAAAGCTTACTCAACATCCGCGGATTTCAGCGCCTTCTACATTGGCATCGGTGCAAGTCTTTTCGATCGACTCTTTGGAAGAGGCGACCTTCGGTACGGCAAGGGATACCCTCATGAGTAGGATCTTCATGATCATACTTCTTGGAGCCATGCTTTCATCGTGCTCGTATTGGGAGTTCACAATGAAGGAGTATTCCGGATGGCCAGTACAGACGAGGATACTTGCTGACAGACACGGCGTTGAGCGATCAGCCGAGAATGCTGTTGGAATACGCAGTGATGCGAAGATCGCCATGCGTTGTCCGCGTCTCACGGACGGCATCTTTTCTACCGAGGTAAAGCTACATGCCGGCTCCACGCTTCGTCTTCAAACCCGTACTACGCCCTACGACGACTCAACGGCACAGAAGAAGGGGCTTATCATCGATATCAGCGACGGACAGACCACGGTGATCCACAATGGGACCACAACACGCACAGAAACGCCCCTTCCACAGAAGGCTCCGTTTGTTGTAGAGGTCAAGAACGATGGGCGATGGACCGTTGTTACCGTTGCCTGTGTAGAGGTGGGTAGATTCGAAACAACCGTACGATCCACCGAGTGGATCATCGCCTCACTTCCGACAGGGGGCTCTGCATTGATCGCCGACCCTACCTTTGCACCACTGTATACCACAAACTGAACATCACATCATGTCTGATCGCATCACGATCGTTGGCGGCGGCCTCGTAGGAACTCTTCTCGGCGTCATGCTTGCAAAGCGCGGAGCAACGGTTCGAATCTTCGAACGAAGGCCTGATATGCGCAGTGCGAATATCGGCGCGGGACGTTCAATCAATCTTGCGATGTCCGATCGTGGACTGCGCGCACTTGAGGTTGCAGGCATCGCCGATGACATCCGGGCCATCGCCATTCCCATGAGCGGGCGCGTGATGCATGATCTCGCAGGAAATCAAACCTATCAGCCATACGGACTCGAAGGACAGGCGATCAACAGCGTCTCTCGCGGTGAGCTGAACAAGACCTTGCTTACGGTTGCGGAACGTCATGGCGTTGAGATCGTTTTCGATGCACGTTGCACAGACGTAGACCTCAACACGGCCTCGGCAAGCTTTGCACTTCCGTCAGGAGAAACCATTACGGCGGATGCCGACGTGTTGTTCGGTGCCGATGGTGCGTACAGTGCTGTTCGTGGACGCATGCAGTTCACGGATCGATTCGACTATTCGCAGACGTACCTTAAACACGGCTACAAGGAATTGCACATTCCGCCGGGAGAAGGAGGCGCCTTCAAGCTCGAAAAACATGCCCTGCACATCTGGCCGCGACACAGCTTCATGATGATCGCACTGCCGAATCTCGATGGCAGTTTCACACTCACGCTGTTCTTTGCACATGAGGGTCCAACTACGTCATTCGAGCAGCTGCGTACGCGGGAGGCCGTTGAAGCGTTCTTCAACGAACAGTTCCCAGACGCCGTGCCGTTGATGCCAACACTGATCGATGACTTCTTTACGAATCCTGAGTCTTCACTCATGATGGTGCGCTGTGAACCATGGGTGATGAATGATCGTATCGCCTTGATCGGCGATGCCGCCCATGCCATCGTGCCATTCTATGGTCAAGGCATGAATTGCGGTTTCGAAGATTGTCGCATCCTGATGGAATGCCTCGATCATGCGAACAATGATTGGGCTAGTGCTCTCCAGACGTATCAAACTCTGCGCAAGCCGGCCGGTGATGCTATTCTTGATCTGGCGCTCGACAACTTCATTGAAATGCGCGACAAGGTTGCCGATCCGCGCTTTCTGTGGCGCAAGAAGATCGAAGCGTGGCTATTCGCCGAATACCCAGGCAAGTTCATCCCGCTCTACACGATGGTCACCTTCTCCAGCGACATACCGTACAATGAAGCCAAGCGCATCGGAGCAGAGCAGGATGTGTTGATGGAATCCTTGATGAACATTCCATCGGTGATCGAAGATTGGACGTCAGATGCTGCGAAGGCCGCTATTAGAGCCGTGATGGATGCACGTCCAGATATTACGATCGCGTCCGGCTCGCCTTCTTAATGGCGGACCACAACCGAAACCACCTCTGTGCCCAACGGAGAAACGAGCTGCACGGAATACGTTCCCTGTTCCCACGATGAAACGGGGAAGGTCAGTGATAGGGGGCGAGACTGACCAAGCGTAGTCACGGTTTCGGAATACGATGCCAGTGTTCTCCCAAGGATATCCGTGATGGTGATCCTGTAGGTTCCCTGTGCGTGTAAAGTGGTTGAAACGTTGACGACGTCATTGGCCGGATTTGGCCATACAGTTAGCGGTGTAAACGTTAAGAGTCGGATCATCCGACCTTCTGCAAAACACACAGGATCAACAGCAAGAGATCCATCATCGATGGTAACGATCGGCATTTGTTCGGAACGGATCCATTCCACATCCACCACATCAAGAGTTGACCGCTCCTCGCCGGTAAGTAATACAGTACCGACCACGTATGTCAGGATCGATGTGTTCGCAGGGATAGTGATAGAGTCTATCTCAACATCGATCGTGCGCGTGTTGTTGAGCATATCGATGATGTCACCTACGATCCGCCCTCTGCTCACACCCGTTGGTGCGAACATGCGAGAGTTGAGTGTAATGCTCACACGAAGGAGTGTGTTCGGGAGTTCAACTGTGTCTGGTTGAAGAGTGGCATAGACAGGGATCGACATATTCGCTGCACCGATCTTCGCAACGGTATCAGGCATAAAGATCCTGATCCGCACAGGATTAACCTGCGCATGAAGGTCCACAGTGCGCGTCAAGGCGCACGGCTTCGCTACATCAACCGTAATGGATCCGAAATACTCACGCGGTTCTCCCGCATAGAAGACGATCTCAACATCCAGTGTTCCAAAAGGGGCGATGGAGACGGGAAAGATCGACGGATCTGCCACAGTAAATCCAACGGCATTCGACACACCTGTTACAACGATCGTATCATCATCCAAACTGCGGATGGTTAACATTCTGCTGTAGGAGCGCTTGAAGTCGACACTACCGAAATCGAGAATTGGTGGCACGTCAACCAACGTCGGATCGAGCCTCACAACCATACCGCCCACGGTCTGCCTGCATCCGCCACTGTCGGTGACCGTTACACTGTAGATCCCCGGATCTCCAACTCGGATGGTTGGTTCTGTTCTGCCGTTACTCCAACGATACAGCATAAAGCCAGGCATTGCTGTCAACGTCACACTGTCACCCGGACAGATATCACCACCGCCCGAAGCAGTGAAGGTCTTCCGCGATGCAAACTTCCACGCAAACCCTTCAACTACTCGTCCATCCGTTCCTGCCGTTGCACCCCACGGACTATTGCGAACGCTGTCGGCCGTCTCCGGCGAGATATGGATCCCTGGTTTGCCACCACTGACGATGGCGTTCAACAATGGAAGTGGCTTTGTGACGATCACTGCACCACCACCACCTCCTCCTCCGGGTCCATTGGGCTGATATCGAGCACCTACGTATCCGCCGTTACCGCCTTGGACATCTACCGTGATCTGATTCGAACCTTCCGCAACATCGAGTAAAACCGTTCCGCCTGCGCCACCACCACCTGCACCATCTCCCGGTTGCATAAAGGTTGGATCTTCCCATGCTGCCGTATCCACTACCGTGTTTCCACGCGCCAGAATTCTGCCACCGTAGGATCTGATCGAGTACGCCTTGATGATAACGATGCCGCCACCAGATGCACCGGCAGTTCCTTGAATGTTGTTCTGGTGTCCGCCACCGCCACCGCCACCAAGGAAGACACGTTGCTTCAGAAGAAGGGAGTCCACTGCTTGTCCTGGATAGCCCCCTTGATCCTTGAACTGTGGGCAGAACGTATTTGCATCTCCGCCGTGACCGCCGTTGCCGGCATTACTTCCGCCGGCACCGCCGGCATTACCACCGTTGCCGCCACCGCCACCGTTGGCGTATGGTCCGCGGCTAGCCAATGCCTGACTCGATGCGATCGTTGCGATGCCGTCACCCTTCTCTCCACCACCACCAAAGATGTAGTAGGAGCCCCATTCATTTGGAGTGCACACATCAACCGGGAAGGACGGGAAACCTCCGCGGAACCCCAGACCAGAAACATCTATGTCGTGGAAGAGAGTGAGTTCGCCGTACGTGCGTAGCACCACGACGCCACCAACAGTGCCGTTCCAACTTTTCGCAGTGATCGGTCCGGAAGTGCTAGCATCCCCATATGAAGGTACACTTACAAGCTGTATACTGCCCGTAGGATCGTAGGGGTGAACCCATGAAGATGTAAACGTAATGCGGTCATTTGTGATAGCGCCGACGACAAGGAACTCCACACACCCGGCACCATTCATGTCTGTGATCGTACCATAGGTGGAATCATCTGTTTCGATGATACGGGCCCCCTTCATCTGGATCATGATCACTTCATCGCCAACGCTGAACTGAGTTGCCTGGCGCATCCTTACCGTACTATCACACGGGAATATCTCGGCAACTGCCTCGTGTCTATTGATCTCACCCGAGATCCGGGCCGGTGGCAAGAGAATAGTATCCTGTGCGCCAACCGAAATGGCAGCGCAAAAGAGGATCCCGACGATATGGTACCAGCCCCGAACCATGGTCGAACATATTACGGCTCCAACTTTCATGCCAATCTTCACAAGTTTTCCCCATCTTTATACCCAATGAAACCCCTGTTTCCCCCAGCACTGAAGAAAAGCGGCACGATCGGCATTGTTTCGCCGGCCTCGCCGCAACGCGATAAGTCCAGACTAGACAAGGGGATACGCTATCTTGAAAGTCTTGGCTATAACGTCAAGCTCGGGAAGTATTCCACATCTCGATTTGGCGGATACCTCGCCGGCACGGATGAAGAACGGCTTTCGGACCTTCAAACGATGTTCTCTGATCCACAGATCGACGCGATCTTTTGTTCAAGGGGCGGGTATGGATCCGCACGATTGTTAGCGGGCCTCGATACCACACTCATCAAAAAGAATCCAAAGATCCTTGTTGGATTCAGCGACATCACATCTCTTCAATTGGCTCTTTGGAAGAAGTGTGGTCTTGTCACGTTCAGTGGTGCAATGCCGAGTGTTGACATGGCAGAAACATTCGATCCAACATCCGAAGAGCAATTTTGGCGAGTGCTTACATCACGCAAGCCCCTTGGCACACTCAAACAGCCGTGGTCTATGAATGCGGTTCAACATGGTGATGCTGAAGGCAGACTCCTCGGCGGCAATCTCAGCGTAGTGTGTTCGATCATTGGCACGCCGTACATGCCGTCACTCGGCGGATCGATCCTTGCACTTGAAGACGTAGGCGAAGAATCTTATCGCATCGATCGTTTGCTTACACAACTTGTGTATGCTACACATCGAGCACGTCCCGCCGGAGTGGCCTATGGGTTCTGGTCTCAAGAATCACGCCCACGCGGTTCTACACCACATCGAGATGTGATGGAGATCCTCGCAGAACGAATAGACATTACGCGTGGACCTATCCTGACCGATCTCATGTATGGTCACGAACCAACGAAACTCACGTTGCCATTTGGCGTACTCACGCGCCTGTCTTCGCGGACGAAACGTATGTCGCTCCTCGAGTCCGCAGTTCAATAACCGGAGTTCAGCATGTTCATCGGCCACTTTGCAGTTGCGTTTGCAGCGAAACGATTGTCGCCAACCACGTCACTCGGCACGCTCTTCGCTGCGTCTCAACTCGTTGACCTGCTCTGGCCACTTCTTCTCTTGCTTGGAGTGGAGCATGTTCGCGTGGTACCGGGTATCACAACTGTGACACCTCTCGACTTCTATGACTACCCGATCACCCACTCCCTTGTCGGCTCCGTGGTGTGGTCAGTACTTTTTGCCGGACTTGTTTTCTGGCGCGGAAGAAACACGCATGCAGCCATCGTTGTTGGATGTGTAACGATGAGCCATTGGATCTTGGATCTCATCATGCACCGACCTGATCTGCCCCTTCTCGGCTCATCATCAACAAAGGTTGGATTCGGAGTTTGGAATAGCTATCCATTGACCTTGATGATCGAGATGGGGCTCTTTGTTGCGGGTGTGGTTGTCTACATGAGAGCAACAGCATCAGACGACAAGATCGGAAGATGGGGACTGTTCGCACTGATCACCTTCTTGGTAACGATCTACGCTGCCAATGTATTTGGTCCGCCGCCACCAAGTGAACAGATGATCGCGATTGCAGGGAATGCAACGTGGATCATCGTGTTATGGGGCTGGTGGATCGATCGCCATCGTCACAGCCTCTAGGAGATCATTGAGACGTTCAAGCGGACGCCCACATTCACCGGATACTTCAGCCAGGTACGCTGCGTTCTGCCATAGTGATCCATACACGGTCACGGTGTGATGTGCAGTTGGATCCAACGTCGCAATGAGTTCAGCAAGACCTACTGCGCCGGCACGACGAATGGAGTGAGCAACATCGTCTCCTTCTTCTGCATACGTCAAGACAGCAGCACCTAATCGTGCTACGCCGTCGATCGACGCTCTTCGCAAGGCAGAACGAACACTTTCATGATCTTCGGCATCTGCTCGCACATATGCTGCTACGGGACGAATGAGCAAGGTGTAGGGGCCTCTGCCATCTAACATCCGTGCAACTGCCTTACATGCCTGCCTGCCGAGCCAGAATCCGCCGCCTGCATCATCGATGCGCGGACCCCAGCCGCCGCAGCGATGGAGGCGACTTTCAGCGTCCCGTAGAAGTGCTATGGATCCTGTTCCAGCTATAACAACCATACCCGGACGTGAACCATATGCCCCATACACTACGAGTTCGGCATCGCTCATCACAGCAAGATCCGGCACATCCGGGCCAACATACATTTCCCACGAGTCGCGCAAGGCGCGCTGGTATCGGTGGATCTCCGATGCGGACCAAACACCAGCCATACCAACGATGGCACCGTTAAGGCGCGACGTGATATCGGAATCCGGTGTGACCGAGGTACTTGCCAGAAATGAGCCTACCATCCGACACAGTTCGTCAGTGTGAAGATCTGCTGGCGAGGGCTTAACGCTTGGAAGACTAGTGCGTGCAACACAGACGCCATCAATGGCAAGACCCACATCGGTTGTGGATCCACCTCCGTCGATGATCACTGTACGCATAGTTGAGGCGTGCGGTGCAGAGCGTTAGTCCGCCTTCGGTGGCTGCCACTTGCCTCTGCGCCACGATTGCAATTCGATGGTAGCAGATCCAACGTAGAGCTTCATCTTGGCCTTGATCGGGACGCGCGCTTCATCATCACTGAACCAACCTTCGAAGCGTCCGGAAAGCCCATAGATGCCAGTCCAATTGGCATCACCGCTGAAGAACACCGTCTTGACCGGATACGAAGAGGCGTCGATATTGATCGCTTCCTTCGTACCGTTGAAGTTGATGACAGTATTCACCGTGTCATCCATGATCACCGTGGGTAGTCGAAGACTCTTCTTCACATTTAGAAGTGAACGTGCTGCAAAGAGGAGGGAGCTGCCGTCGTTATATCTCTTCTTGATATCGAACGTCTTTGAGCCGATCTTCTGCTTATCTCTGAATTTGTCGGCGAAGATCTTCTTCTTGTCATAGTCGAAGATGTATTGGTCAAACTCCCATTTATTCTCTTCCACCATCGTGTTCGCTGTGAACTTGTTGGAATATGACGAAGTGGAGTCCATCCACGATTCATAAACGGCGTGCAGAGAGACAAAAGGGATGTTCGGGTGCGAGTCGATGTAGACCTTCACCTTCACAGCCTTCTTGCCGTTGTAGGTTGTGAACGGTTCTACAATTGTCTTGATCGTTCCAAGAGTGATGTTGAGATACGATACTCGGTACGTGAGCTCTTCACCTGGATAGACATAACTGGCATCCTGAGCTGCAGCGGATGTGAATCCAACAATGATCAGTGAAAGGACACAACACGCGCGAATGACAGCTGACAACATGGGGATTCCTGTTTTAAATCGATTATTTCAGACGGGCGATCTTCTTGGCTTCGGGGAACAATTCCATGGCCTTCTTTGCCTGCTTGTCCATCGTAAGCATCACCGCCGTATAGCCGTTGTTATTGAACACGGCTCTGCCAACAAGTGCTTTGACAACCAAGTGAAGATATTCTTCATCCTGCTTGTACTCATCGTCCTTCCATTCAAGTTCCTTCGCCTTTGCAAACGATCTCATTACATCCATATCTGCATCGGTTACGGTGAACTCGCGCAGATACTTCTTGAGATCGTTTCCATAGGTGGCGCGGATCTCTTTGCCACGGTTCTTCATCACTTGGTCTGCTGTTTCCCAGAAAACGTTCTTTGCACGAAGCTTGCGAGCAAGGAATCCAACCGTGTCTTGCTTGACGATGTAGTCCGGCGTTACACCACCGCCACCATAGACGGTGCGTCCACCGATCGTCTTAAAGCTTGGGCGCTTCTTTGTAGAATCATCTGCATTGTGCTCGATGTTGTCGCCTTCGTCTCCTTCTTCTCTGCCCTCGCCCTTGTAGTACTTTGCCTTGTCATCATACGGGCGTTGGATCAAACGTCCGGATGGCGTGTAGTACCGAGAGATCGTTAGGCGGAACGCAGAGCCGTCTCCCAACGGGTACTGACGTTGGACAAGCCCCTTCCCAAACGAGGTCTCACCTACAACAAGACCACGGTCGAGATCCTGAACGGCACCGGAAACGATCTCACTCGCTGATGCTGAACCACCATTGATCATCACAACAAGCGGAAGGTTCTCCAATGAACCACCGCCGGTTGACCAGAAGTCTTCATCAAATTCCGGACGACGGCCCTTGGTGTAGACGAGTTTCTGTCCGGCCGGCACGATCTCGTCAGCGATCTTGAACGCTTGATCGAGGAAGCCACCCGGATTGTACCGAAGGTCGAGCAACAGTCTCTTCATGCCCTGACCGCGTAGTGACTCAGTTGCACTCATCAACTCATCATACGTTGTAGCACTGAAACGGTTGATCGTTACGTAACCGATGTCCGTGCCTTCGATCATGAAGTGGGCATCGACCGAGTTGATCGGGATCTTATCGCGGATCACATCAAACACCAGGAGATCTTTCTCTCCGGCACGACGGATGTGAAGTTTTACTACAGTGCCCTTCGGACCGCGAAGTTTCTTCGGCACCATCTCACGTGTAAGCTTGATGGACGTGGTGTCATTGATACGAACGATCTTGTCACCGGCTTGAATGCCGAGAGCTTCGCTTGGCCCGCCCGTGATGGGAGAGACAACCGTTATGGTGTCATTGACGATATCGAACTCAACGCCGATCCCGTCGAATGAGCCACGGAAGTCTTCCTCTACCTTCTGCATTTCCTTTGCAGAGATGTATACGGAGTGTGGATCCAGCTCATCAAGCATGCCCTTGATGGCAGCTTCCGTGAGTTTTTGTGTATCCACGTCCTCCACATAGTTCTTCACGGCCATTGAGAGCACGTCCGAGAACTTGCGTGTTTGGTCCATTACGGTATCGCCGGAGAACGCGGGTTGGACGTAGAAGCCCAAGCCGATTCCAATAACAACAGCCGTTACAGTGAGGAGAGCGATACGAATTGATCTGTTCTTCATGGGGATATGAGCCATAGTGGCGCAAAACTACGAAAGCTGGGTTCGGAAGGAGACGGCTAGATGCCTTGGCAAGTGTTGTCAGCGGATAACGCAGACCGTATTCGCAACGCCATTGGGGGTGATCACGTGGCACCCATAGGCTCCGGGAGGTACCCCCGCCACGTCAAGAAGAACGGCTTCTGTGGCTGCCCCGTGCCATGTCCGCTGCAGGACGGTCATGCCGGATATGTCCACCAGCCTGACCTCAACAGTCTCTGCCGGTTGGCTCAGCACAAGCGTGATCCACTCATTGGCCGGCTGCGGAACAACCGTAACGCCGCCTATTAGGGTGGTTGTGGTGGCATCTACAGGCACATTACACCGGCTGATACCGGCATATTCAAGTCCCTTCCCACGTCCAACAACAACGATCTTCCGCACCAAACAGCCCTGATAGATCTCTATGGTGTCGGACAGAACTGCTGTGGTATCGGCTGCAAGGGGCTCAAAACACACGATCAAGCGTGCTCCGCCTCCCAAGGGATCTATCCGGATGCTGAACTGCTGTTGAGGAGTTGAAAAGAACAGGTTCTCTTGCACATAGACAGTCGGGAGGGATATACTCTGCACGCCTTGATTGACCAAGTCTATGGTGTCGCACGTTAGCGTACCGATCGCTTGGAGCCCCATATCGAACGTGGTCACAGGCGAGAGATCTCCGTTGATGGACATCATAAAACCAGGGATGGTATCGATGAAGCGCGTTATGTTATCAGCCGAGTCAATGGCCTCAAATCCATAAATAGCGTCCAGGTACGGATCAAGCACATCGATTCGATAGGTCCGAACTAAGGTCGAGGAATCTTGAAGCTCTACGATACAGTTGACCAGAACACTATCGAGGATACGAGCTTCTCGAAGTCCAAGATCAGCACCCACCTCATCATCGATCCGAACATCAACACGTGTAGAGCAGACGTCCGCTTCCCCTTGCACTTTCGGACCTTCCTTGTCAAACTTCTCTTCGATCTGTGCGGCAAGGACCGGACGTAGCAAACACGTGTCTCCAACGAGCAACGTATCGATCACAACCTGCTCCATCGTGCCGGTTCTGCAGAATCGCACCGTGATGCGCTGACCCGGCTGAAGTGTGAAGGGGGCTTGTGGAGACGTAACGGTTGTTGTGCCAGAGAATCGCAGGGCACTGACCGTATGAGCATAGAGTCCGTAGTTCTCGATCTCAAACGAGTCACAACGTTCACGATCGATCGGAATCACATAGGCACGTTGTAACGGTTGCGCAGCATTGCGGCTGCCAACCGGTGCTACGGTGAATCCGGGGAGCACGATATCGAAGCGGGATGTTTGATCAACGGCATCGGTGGCTTCAACACTGAGCGATCCGTCGAGGTAGATGTCTCGCAAGGCAGCACTGAACGGCACTACGGCTTGCGGAGGTGTAAAGGCCGGCACTGTGAACGTTGCATTAACCTCGGTGCCCGGAACCACGCCCACGCGTGTGATGCGAGTATCAGCAAGCAAGGAATCTGTGAACTCCCCTTCGAATCCATTACATGTGTTTTCACCAACAAGGGCGGGTGGATTCACATCGAGCGGACGGAACGACATTCCACCGATGTATCCATACGAATTGGCCACACCATAACCGTAGACATAAATACCGAACGTGGTATCCGATCTCACCTCGTGTGTTCCATCGGTCAACGGGATCTGCGCCCATGAGAAGGACGTAGTGCCGATCTGCTGGAATCTTCCTTGTGGAACGGAGACACCATCGATCAAAAGCGAGGGAATGCCCGTTGTTGGAATCACAACGTTCATCCACTGTTCCTTGTAGATCGAATCATCGACTACGATGATCCCATTCCCGTCAACAGTATAGGTGTATGACTGAATGTTGATGAATCTGTACGATTTCATGAACTGTTCAGCAGGGGGCACCAGCATCATGAACGGATCTCCGCTTCGAGTACTTCCGCCACCGCCAACGCTGGAGGTTTTCTTGTACTGTGCTGCAAGGGCCGGACGCGAGGTGCGAACTTCACGGGCTGTGACGAGACTGTCTTCGAAGACCATCCCGGCATCAAGGATCGTTCGCTCCTGGCCATCAACGATCACCGCCGTGGAATCGAACGCGGCAACAACGCGGAACAGATCGTAGCCTGCCGCTACTTCGTCAGATGATCGTGCCAGGGGCGTGAGGAATGCGCTTTTACCCCATGTGCGGATAGGATTCATCTGTTCAACAAGACAGTCTCGAGAGCCAAGGGTACCAATGAACGAGAGTGGAAGAACCGTTCGTTGATGTCCGGCAAAGACCGCTACGGGAAGGGATGCACGAACCAATGTTCCTGTGAGATCTGCCTTGCCCCCTATCCGCATGTCTGCTTGAACGAGGTATGATTCTCCCTGCTGGAGAATAACTCGCTGACGGATCATGTTTGGATTCTTCACCGTAGGCACCGATGGGGTGATGTCCACGATGGTGCTATCAGCGGTTGCTACAACGGCGAACTGAGACGGGGTTGAATTTGGGTCAAGCGATTGTTGCTGTATTCCGCTGTATCGTATGTCCGACGTATAGGCGAGGACAACGTAGTCTTCAGCAACGGCATCAGTTGGCAGAATGAGGAAGGCATCGCTCGTTAACGTTGCTTGGTTGAGCGCATAGACTGTTACGTCATCGTCCGCCACTACATGGAAACTCTTGGGAGAAACGGATTCGTTGTCAGAAGAGAAGAAGTCGAACCCCACCCCATTGTCAGATACACCACGTAGCTCAACATCTCGATAATACACGCTCGTAGAGAAGAGTTGCCTCACGTCGTTGATTCGGAACGGTAATGTCTGCGTGGTTCCATCGGAGCGCGTCCACGAGATGGTACCCGATGTAGGCCGCTCTGCCCCGATGTAGATGTAGAGTTGATGCTCGCGTTGGAGCACAGGGTCGGCCTCGATCTCATCTTCCGAGTTATGGAAGTTCGGGAGGAAGCTGAACCAGAAGTCCCGACCCTTACTATCCGGCCATTGCTGGGCAGAGATGTTCAGTGTGCCCAGAAGCACGAACATCACGATCACGTATGGTAGCAAGGATCTCATAGGATCATCTTGCCCAGATTATTGCCATGAACATCGTGTAACGTCACACGAACATCAGTTGAATTGATCGATACGGATGCAAAGCCCCCTCCGGTGAGAAGAGCCTTGGTGTGTTGACCCTTAATTGTAGGTCGACTGCCGCCACCACCGCCCGAGACAAGACAGCCGAAGTGATCATCCGGGTGCTTGATCGCCTGTAGGTCATGGTCGTGACCGCAGCAGTATAGCGCAACGCTGTGTTTGTCGAGGATCGGCTTCACATTCTTCACAAGGAAATCCGTGTCTCCGTAGTGGCCATAACTCCGCATTGGATGATGCCCGGCTACGATATGTCGTTTGGCCTTCGATTCAGACAACGTCCGTTCAAGCCATTCAAGCTGAACATTCCAACCGTCCTTCTTTTGAAGGAGCGGCGTGGTATCAAGAGCGGTAAGGGAGACTTTCGTTACACCGTCGATGTCAAATTCTTTGCTCCAGGTTCTACCCGGCATATTCCATTGCGGATTGCGCTTACCATAGGCCACTTGGGCATCGGGGTCACCCCTATGGTCGTGGTTTCCAAGGATAGACCACCAAGGAAGATCCAGACCCTTGTAGATCTTCTCATACTTGGTTACCCATTGCGGGTCCATGGCGGAAGTAACACCACTAGGGTAGATGTTATCTCCGGTGCTCAAGACAAACTTAGGCCAGCCCGATACCGTTGGCTTGGCTAACGCGTTATGCATTCCCTGAGCCACCTTTTTCTGAAGGCTGCCTCCGGTCCCCCAATCTCCTATCACAAGAAAATCGAGATTGGGGTCCGGAACCAGTGCTGAAAGCCCTTTCAAGGGGCGAAGCACTAGTCCGGCAGCAAGGGTGGTGATAAAGTGTCGGCGGATCATCGTTCGCCAAAGTACGATATTCGCGACGTGCAGAAACTCACCTACGAACAACTCACCGAGGTCCGGCTAACCCCCGAGGAGGCCTCCGCGGCCACAAAACACCCGATCGTAGCGGTCTTGCT
This sequence comes from Ignavibacteria bacterium, assembly GCA_016707005.1. Lineage (NCBI taxonomy): Bacteria > Pseudomonadati > Ignavibacteriota > Ignavibacteria > Ignavibacteria bacterium. The sequence goes on along the minus strand of JADJIQ010000005.1, from coordinate 1,002,662 downwards.
CGATGTTCGCAGCCTTTACAACGTTGGATCGATCTTCCGCACAGCCGATGCCTTTGGCATAGAGCGCCTTCTCCTGTGTGGTTTTACTCCGGCCCCTCCTCGATCAGAGATCTCAAAAACCGCTCTTGGCGCAGATTCAGTGGTTCCGTTCATTGTCTATAAAAACGTTCATGAGGCGATCGATCAGCTCAAAAGCACCGGCTACAGGGTTTATGCTGCTGAGATCGCTCACGGATCGCTCAAGCCGGAAGATCTGGGACCTGAGCACTTTCCACTGGCGCTGGTCTTTGGCAATGAGCTTACCGGTGTCCCCGACGAAGTGTTGGCGGCCTGCCATGGGGCCGTCGAGATACCGATGTACGGTACCAAACACTCTCTTAATGTTGCAGTTGCCGCAGGAGTACTGCTTTCCTCCGCCGTTCACCGTTATCGAGAAACCCAGTCATGAATATTGCCATCCCTACCCTTGCACTCGCCGAACCGATCCTCACCAATGTCCGCGAGGTCTGCGCCCAGCTCGGCTGGGAGGTCCGCACCGGATCTCTTGATGAATGCGGAAAGATGCTTCTGGCCAACAGTGTAGATATGGCACTGACCAGTCCACTCGGTTATGGACGTGGTGTAGGCAAGGTGGACTACCGCCTCATCCCCGGCCCGTGTGTTGCCCTCGAAGACTACACCAACGCCTATGGGATCTGGTTTCCGGATGGGGGTAAGGGGCTTGCTACATACTCATCGTCAGAGCCGGGATCATTCCCAGCGCTCGCCGGACGTATGGTGATGGCTGAGAAGTTCGACGTGGTGCTCTCTGAAGCCCCTTCGAAAAGTATCGGCGACTGTGTGATCGATGCTGTTGGCAACACTCAGCCCCCTGCCATGGATCTGGGAGAGGAGTGGTTCGACCTCGTGGAGTCGCCGTTACCCATCGCAGTATGGGTGGTCCGCGTCGATGCCGAAGCGTTGGACGTAGATCGGACCGTAACCGAGTTTGCCGATCAACGTTTGTTGGAACGTCATGTAAGTGAGGTTGTGCCATCTACATCGGATCGTATGCCACGCGAGGGCAAGGTTCTCTTCCGTTGGTCGTCCGAGGTCGAAGAAGGCCTTGAAGCATCTCTCCACACGATGTTCTATCATCAGATGCTTCCGGAGATTCCTGCGATCAAGCTCTACGGCAAGGACTAAACTGCTGGCTGGTATCTTTGTACTCATCCATTTGGAGCACAACAATGCAACTGTACGTAGACAGCGCAAATCTTAAAGAGATCCAGCACGCCGCATCCCTCGGCTTCATCAGCGGAGTAACGACGAATCCGTCGCTCCTAGCGAAAGAAGATCCGAACACGAACATGCGTGAACTGCTGCTCGACATTCACAAGAGTGTTGGCGGACACACCAGCGTTGAGGTCATCAGCACCGATACTGACGGCATGCTCCGTGAGGCAGACGAGATCCTTTCGTGGTTCCCTGAAGCAACGATCAAGATCCCGTTCATCCCTGCCGGACTTGCCGCTGTTCGCAAGCTTGCCGATCAGGACATCCCAACGAATGTGACCTTGCTCTTCACTGCCAATCAGGCGCTGATCGCAGCCAATGCCGGCGCAACGTATGTGAGTCTCTTCCTGGGTCGGTTGGACGACATCGGAACAGACTCCATGCAGGCTGTCCACGACACCTGCGAGATCTGGGAAACGCAGGGATTTGAATCGCTTATCATCGCAGCTTCGATCAGAACACCGATCCATATGCTCGAATGCGCCAAGGCCGGTGCTCACATCGCAACCGTTCCATACAAGGTGCTCATGCAATCGATGAAACACCCGCTCACCGATGCCGGTCTCGAGGCGTTTCTCAAGGACGCAAAAAAGGTCACGATGTGATGGTGGGAGACTTGATGGCCTCGTTAGGTCGAGGTGTGGCCTCAGTAGGTCGAGGCATGGCCTCGACCCTACTGGTGTTGATGATATCCGTGGTGGTGGTTGGTGCGGGTGATGATAAGGCGATCGGAAAGACCGCGTTGGAGTTCGTTCTGCCGGACCAATTTGAACAAGAATGGGCTTGGGAAAAACACTGGAAGGGAAAACATACAGTGATGGTCCTAAGCGACAGAAGTGGGAGTGACTACACGAACAATTGGACGAAGCCGCTGTATGAACGATTCAAGGATCGCGTGCAGTTTGTTGCCATCGCCGATGTCTCCTCTGTTCCCGGCTTTATCAAGGGGCTTGTGCGAGACAAGTTCAAGGAGGCATTCACGAACAGCATTCTCATGGACTGGGAGGGTGATGTTTGCGAGTATTACATGATGCAGTCCGGACTCCCCAATGTCCTCTATCTCGACGCCAAGGGAATTGTCCGTCTTCACACGTGGGGCAAGGGTTCTAAGGACCATCTCGACGCTTTTGCTACAAACGTAGAACGATCGCTCTCTCGCCCTTAAAACCCAAAGACCCCCATGCCCGCTATCGTCGATAAAGCCGCCAAACGTTCCGATATCGTCCGTCACGCAGCCGATGTCTTTGCCCGCACGGGATATCACGAAACAAAGATGCAGGACATCGCCACTGAGGCAGATATCGGCAAGGGTACCATCTACGAATACTTCCGTGCAAAGGAACAGCTCTTCCTTGCGGTGTACGATCTGTGGATGAGTGATTATGAAAGCCTGATCCTCCAGCGCGTTGAAGCATCTCCGGATGCTATGAGCAAGGTGGACGCTATACGCGACAGTGCGGTTGAATTCTACGCATCACGTGCCGAGCAAGCACCACTCTTACTGGAGTTTTGGGCTCATGCACTCCGCACTGACAATCCTGCGTTCCTGGAACGCATAACACGCACACGGACCTTTTTGCGCGACCTTGGCATCAAGCTTACACGCGAGCTCGTGGACGCAGGCTGGTTCACAGACGTGGATGCACGTGCATTCGCAGATCTCGAAGCCGGCATAAGCGACGGTATCTTCCTTGCGTGGGTTCTCGAAGGCCGGTCCTTCCCGCTCGACAAAGCCTTTACGTTCCGCCAGAGCGTGATCGGCCTTGGTCTTCTTGCACCGGATGCACGCGCCTTGCTAACGGAGAAGCTGGGAAGCAAGCTCAAGCGAGGACTCTAGCTAATGTGCTAGTGTGCTAATGTGCTAATGTAACTGAGTACCTTTCCTAGTGTGCTAGACGAGAAGGAGGTAGGCGAGGAGGGCGAGGCTGCTGTAGCGTAGGGTTGCCTTGATCTCACTTCGGATGTGAGAGCGCTCGTATGCATCGATAGCCCATGCAAGGATGAGCGTGCTCACCATGATAGAGACCATCATCACGAGGCCACCGGCGAGACCAAATGAGCGGAAGGACGTACGACCAATACCGTCCCACCATGGTGTGCCGAAAAGCAGAACAAGATGGATCACGTAGATATAGAGTGATCGTGTTCCAAAGAGCACGTACCAATTGCGGAGCCTATACGTGTGTTGCAGCACAACAACACTTCCGCTGAAGATCATCATGACGATCCCGAGTCTGCGCACGACAAGCAGTACACTTTCCGATGACTCAAGAATGTTCTCTGCCACACCATTGGCAAGCAACACATGATGGAGAATGAGTGCCAACGTAGCGATCACCGCACCTACACGTATACCAACACGCTTTAGCTGATCGTCTCGATGTTCCTTGGGAACACTGTGCAAGTAGGCCCCCAAAACAACACCGAAGAAAAGGTAGGAGCCGAACGGGAAGAATGGAAACAACGAGCCTTGTGCAGCACTGATGTATGGAGCCAGCCAGCTCGGCACATTGCTTTCAATGAGCGGGAGTTTCATTAACGGTGTTGCCGCTAGAATGCCAAGTGCGGTGAAGAGCCCCCTCTTTCCCATTTCGGCAATGGAACGTGTACTGCCCATCGTTAGAACAAATACAAGCAACGTCACGCCCGTGAGCTGAAGGATATTCACAGCAAGGAAGGCTTTCCAACTTGAGGCCGTAAGAAACGGCAGATCCCATATGCGATTGGCAGGGAAGAACATCAGATAGCCGAGACCCATGATCGTGATCGCCCATCGGATGCGTTTCCCCATCACATCCTCGCGAACACGACCATGAGCGTCGCGCTTTGTTGCAAATACATGCACGGCACCAGACACCATAAGAAACACTGGTGCGGTGAGTCCACGTATCCAATGCCAAATATTCCAAGGGGCTTGTGTTATGTCGATCACAGCCGGCGAGACAAGTGTGTCAAGGACGTGCCCTTGCATCATGAAGAGCATTGCAAGGAATCTCGCCAGGTCTAGTGCATAGAGTCTGCCGTCCGGCACAACTGTATGTGTCGACTTCGACCGACGCCCATCCCTCGTTGCCGCATCACGCTGAAGCGGCTGAGTGAGAGCACCACGATATGTGAGAGACATTCCTAACACACTGCAAAACTCAGGAACACTTCTCTCAGTACCCAATGAATCGTTTTTCACGCATTTGTCAGGAAACAAGGAACGCCGTGCGCCAAACGTATGTTTGTTCCATGCCGTTGTTCATTCCGTAGGAGCATTGTGAAGGTCATCGTTGTTGGAAGTGGTTTTGGTGGGCTTACAGCTGCTATCCGTCTGCAAGCCAAAGGGTTTGAGGTGGAGATCGTTGAGAAGCTCGACAAACCCGGCGGACGGGCCTATGTGTACGAGCAGGAGGGCTTTGTCTTTGATGGAGGCCCAACGATCATTACAGCACCATGGCTGATCCACGACCTGTTTACGCTTTGTGGCAAGCGCACAGAGGACTACGTAAACCTTGTGCCGATCGACCCGTTCTGCAACGTCAGATTCCAAGACGGCACGATCTTCCGCTACAACGGTAAGCGCGAGGAAGTGCTTGAGCAGATAAAGAGATTCGAGCCGCGCGACGTGGCCGGGTATCAGCGGTTCTACGATAAAACTGAGGCCATCTTCAAGACGGGATTCGATCTCATCGATCAACCGTTCACACACTTCACGGATATGCTCAAGGTTCTGCCGGATCTCATCCGACTCCGCTCGGACCGCAGCGTGGCAGGATTCGTCAACCGATACATCAGAGACCCTCGACTTCGTCAGGTGTTCTCGTTCCACCCCCTCCTTGTGGGTGGAAATCCATTCCAGACCACAAGTATCTATGCACTCATCCACAAACTCGAGCAGGAATGGGGCGTGTGGTTTGCAATGGGTGGCACGGGCGCTCTCGTGAAAGCAATGGTGAAGCTCTTCATGGATATTGGTGGGACCATCCGATACCGATCAGAGGTTGCTCAGATCCTTCTCACTCAGAACGGATCCGAGAGACCTCGAGCCCAAGGTGTTCAATTGGCAAATGGTGAAACACTCACGGCCGACGTGGTAGTATGCAACGGTGATGTTGCACGATCCTACCTTACACTCATTCCTGAACAGTATCGGAAGCACAACACCGACAAACGGATCACGTCGATGCGATACTCGATGTCACTTTTTGTGATCTACTTCGGTACCAACAAACAGTATCCGAACATGGCGCATCACGAGATCCTAATGGGTCCACGCTATAAGGATCTTGTAGAAGACATCTTTACAAAGAAAATTCTCTCCGATGATTTCTCTCTCTACCTGCATCGGCCAACGGCTACTGATCCCTCACTCGCTCCTCCCGGTTGTGATTCATGGTATGTACTCTCACCCGTTCCACATCTGGAATCGGGCACGGATTGGACAACGATGAAGAAGATCTATCGCGACCGCATCATGAATGAGCTTGAGAAGCGGTACATGCCGGATCTGCAGAAGCATATCGTAACTGAGCATATCATTGATCCAGTACACTTCCGCGATACACTGAATTCTCATCTTGGAAGTGCATTCTCCGTTGAGCCGATCCTCACGCAAAGCGCTTGGTGGCGTCCGCACAACAAGAGTGAGGATATCGAATCGCTCTATTTTGTCGGAGCCGGAACTCACCCTGGTGCAGGCCTTCCCGGCGTAATGAGCAGCGGGACCATCGCTTCGCGGATGATCGCCCACGATGCGGTTGCGTCAGCTCAGTAACGGATCACATCATATCGAATGCGAACGCCGGCAGCGAGCGAAGCCACACCTCGATTGCTTAGAACATGAAGTGAGATCTCGGGTCCTATCGTGAATCTCTCGGCGACAGTAAACTCGTATCCAATCCATGAATTGATCCCATATTCTACATCAGTGCTGTTCACGCGTGGTGATTCGTCCAAGCGCCAGCGTGATTGTAACACATAGCCCCCTATCCCAACACCAAAATCGAAATCGCCCGGATTCATCGAGAGGACCAGGTGTACTGGCACTGCTGTCAATAGCACATCTACCGTTGGAATGCTTGGGTTGCCCGGTATTGATAGCTGCTCGTTGGAGAATGTAATGTAGCCGGATTGCAGGCCAACCCCCAAGAGATGATTCGGTCGCCAGATAACCTTACCTAGAAACGCCGATCCAGTGAATCGCTTATCCAAGCTCTGAATAGTGGGAAGTTCTTCATACTGCGTGGCTTGAATGGATGCCGTGACAACAAGTTCCACTGCGAAGACACTGTCGGACTGTGCACTCATGGATACCGAACAGAGCAGCATGAATAGTGCTAGGAGGTGACACCTCATGGCTGAACCTGCCTTGTATAGAACAATGCAGCCAGCAGGGTTGGATAATTCGTGAGAATGCCATCAAAGACATCGGCCTTGAGGAATCGGATAATGAAGTCATCATCATCTAGAGTCCAAACGTAGACTTCACGGCCTTCATTTTGCATCTCCTTCACCAATTCATCCTGAGTGCCGGCTGTAAACCGAGGCGCCCATACTTCTGCATCTACCTCTCGAACCTTCTGTACATCAAGTTCACAAAGTACCGGCACTGTTCCTTTGAAGGGGCTTCTGTTGTACTGTTGAAAGATCTCGTCATCCGGGATGCCGAAGAGGATCCGGATGTCATTCCCCTTGGATTTGGCATAGGCTAGCATTTCTTGCTGAATGATGATCACCGAGTCTACAACTTGAGGTGCCTTATTATCAAGCCATACGAGGGATAACGTAGTGCTATCGATAACAGCCTTCAACGCTTCTCGAAGTGTGGGAATGGACTCGCCGTTAACCAGTCTTGCCGCGAGACGCATCTGTAATAACGTATAGTTCTCAACAGCTCCGATCACGTAAGGGCTAGGAACCGTTCTGGCCGTGAATGTTGGATCATGAAAGACGATCGGGATGCGTTCCTTGGTCATGTGCACATCGATCTCAATGGCAGTTGCTCCGAGAGCACTGGCGAGCATCATCATCGGAATGCTATTCTCCGACCTGCCGAGACGTTCAGAGTTCCGTCCACCGCCACGATGGGCAATGATCTGAAACTTCCGAAGTCTGGTCTTTATCTGACCAAGCTTACGCAGTCGGATTGTCTCTCTACCAGCCCCAAGCTGCAATACACCGGTCAGGATCAGCCCCTTTCCATTACCCTTTCCATCAACGAGTTCCTTTCCCCCTTCTGCGGCCGGGACCACCAGGTCCAGTCTTCCTGCATCTGGACCGGTAACAGCTCGCCATGTTGATATAAAGACCGCTGAATCGCCACGGGCTCCACCGGCGCCTGCAACGAATGTTACGTTTCGTGCAGCATAGATCGTAAACCGAAGTCCATCAAATCTCACGGCAACAGAGTCTCCGAGACGACCCTTTCCATCTTCAACAGCATAGACGCCGGTGAGGATCAACCGTCTATTCCCGTCGAGTGGAGTTGCACCGGCCAATTCGGCAGAGTAGTCGATGATCGGGAATTGAACAGGATCAAGTTGACTAACACATCCGGCAACAACTATGGTTGCAATAAAGACCAAGAGGTGTTTCATAGGATGAACCCCACAAAGAACTCCGTTGAGAAGAGTCGGTCTTCAAACGTATTGTATAAGAACCACGCTTGATACGGACTTGTGGAACTCGAGAACGTTACTCCAAGCAACACGTGTGTTCGATGCCAGAACGGTTGCTCAAGAACGATCGTCAATGAAGCACCGGTGAACTCATTGGCATTGGAAGCAACAACCTGGTCTTCAATTCGCTGTTCGAGAGAGGTGAGAAACTCCAGCTCAACCCTTGCAGAAAGCGTCACCTTATCGAACTGCATTGAAGTACACACCATTGGTTGATTCAACCATCGATGTTGTGACGTATTGAATCCATCGATGAAGGTGAGGTTGCCATAGATGTACGATATGGAGTACCCAACACCAAGAGTTGCCGGGCCAACATCTGCGGCATACAACAGTCCGCCTTTTATGATGGACGTTGCGATATTCGACCCAAGTCTGCCATACCCTTCCAATCCGATCGGGAATGCAAGTCTCCACCGTATGTCGACCATGGGGGCGGGAGCAGGATATTCGGTAAGGGGCTGAGGGAGAATGGTCAATGATGCACCAATTGAGCCATTGAACCTGGTTGTCTCAACAGATCTCGATGAGAAAACATAGTGACGCTCGTCCTCTGTAGGCTCGAGTTCTTTCGAAGCCGGGATCCCAGCCGTATCCGGCATGGCTGTACAGATACCTGTGAAGAGGAGAGAAAGGAGGATCGTGAGAAGGATCTTCATCGTTCCGCATCCACTAGCGGTCCGATCATGAAGGACTCTTGGGGAGATTCTTGTCCAGAGAGTGGCGTCATCGTTACACACAGCTCACTCTGATCCCGTTGGATCGTGAGGAAGTGGAACGGACGTATCATTGGACCAGGATACAGATCATCATGGCGACGGAGATTCTTCTCGAGATAAAGAAGGTGGCGTGGTCCGCCGCCCCCTCCCGATACAACGTAGTGAACAGTGCGGTGACGGAAGTGTTCGTATGCATGAGAGTGCCCGCTCAACCACAATCGCGACTTGGGGGAGCGCTCAAAGAGCGGCACGAAGTACTGCTGCAGGATATGTTCATCAGGAACGATGGCGGAATTCGTAAAAGGTGGATGATGTCCGCACACAACGATACAACGCACGGCAGGATTCTCCGTGAGCTGCCGCATATGTGTCTTGAACCACCGAAGTTGTTTGACAGCCGTATCTCTACTGAACTCATCGAAGTTGGTGTTAAGCATCACGAACCCTATCGAGTCCATGATCATCGAATACCACGTTGAACGTGTGATACGGAACCGCGAAGCCATGTTTGAATATGCAACCTCATCCACACCAATGTATTCATGATTGCCGAAGATGGGGAAGGTTGGGATCCTTGCCTTCAGCACGGGCACCATTATCCGGTCAAAGAACCGCCAATCCTCTGACGATGAGCCGGTGAATACTTGGTCTCCCAAGAGGATCAATGCATCTGGTCTCGACTGCACGACTTCGCGGATAAGATCTGCATGGATCGTGTTCTGCTCCCTCCATACTTCCATCTCGCTCGTACGCTGCTGATCTCCGATCACAGCAATGGTAAGGGGCGATCGCTGCGGTATCGATGTGGTAAACCTACGAAGAGGCGGTTGCGGAGATGCACAATTGGCAAGTAGCAAGACAGAGGCAACCAAGATCGGTCCGATCAGTCGCACCAGATGACCTCAAACACCAATGCGGAAACAACCACAACGATACCGGTATGGCTCATCATGAGCAGAAGGTCCGGCATGAGATCAGCCACGGAGAGTCCGGCCATTGCCGAGAGTGTTGCACCGATCCCGGGCATCACCAATGGAAGCAACACAGGGAAGGAGAGGATCGGTAGCAGGGCATTTCGAGTCCCTGCCTTTGCCACGATGGCCGATGTGATCGTTACCACTGTTGCAAGACCGATACTGCCAACAAGTGTCACCAGCAACAGAGCCCACGGTGAACCAACATGCACAGACGTCATTAGAGACAGGAACAGGATCACCACTGCGATGTTAGACCCCGTAGCTAGGATCACGTTTCCAAGAAGTTTACCCCAGAACACAGACATTGGTCGGGCACTGAGACGGAGATACAACGATGTGCCCCGTTCTTCCTCGCTCACAAAACCTCTTCCGAGCCCGGTCATGGATGTAAAGAACATCACGACCCAGAGGACACCTGCAGCGATAGGTCTCGGCATTGGCTCGTCTGCGCTTGCAAACGCAACAAGAGACACCGCGGTCACCACAAACAGCGCAACAGCGGTCAGACCATAACGGGTCCGGATCTCGCTACGCAGATCTTTCGCAACAACGGCGATCCATGGGAAGGGGCTTGGCATCAACTACAAATTACGCTGTTGGAGTGCGCAGCACTACCAGCGATATCTGGCACCAAAATTCAAGCCGAACCGCTGAATGGTCCATGGACCAGGTGTAGCCACATCTCCCAACCACGTTGTGAACATGGCCTCGCCAAAGACGGAGATGCGGAAGGTGACGGGATAGGAGATCCCTACGCCACCAAAGATCCCAAGCTGAATGGCATTGAGTTCTTCGAGGGACTCCGGTGCTATGGTCTGCGGCGTTGAGCCTTGTGCAAACTGCCAATTGCTTGGTCGAAGGATCGCACGTTGTACTGTAACGCTCGACCCCATCGGCATCGTGAGCTGGAGCCCCGTTGTCAAGTAGAAATATCTGTGCGGGAACCACTCAACACCGGCACCAAGATGGAGGTAGGGGGCACTCACTGACAAGGTGGTCCCTTCTTGATACGGTACAAAGGACCTCGACGATGAATCAAAAACCGTTGTGATCGTACTGTCCGGTGAGAGCAACGTTCCACCAAGCGACGTCATAGCCAGGCGACCGGACAGAACGATGTCCTGCGTCATGCGGCGCGCAAGGAGAAGTCCACCGCCCCAGCTTGTTCCTTGTGACTGGGTATTGAACGGAACTTGTGCAGATGGAACAGATGCAAATGATGCGTTCACTTCGTGGAATGTAGTGCCCGCTGAAATGTATGCTCCCACCATCCATGCACCTTCTGACGCGCAAATGGCATCTGTGCCTTCACTGATGATGAAGGTATACCGTTCGCTCCTACTGTCAAAGACATAACAGATCGTAAAGTCACTGGTATTTCCGGCAACATCCTGTGTGCGGAGCACTACACGTCCTGCCTGACCGCCAACGGATTGCTTGATACGGATGGCAACCTGAGGAGCCCCCTCTTCGATCTTTGGGATCTGTGCATCAAGTCCGGTAGCAACAAGCACCTTCACGCTCTTGATACCCTTGTCCATCGGACGGTCATCACGAATGGTAATGATGTAGTCATCTCGAACGCGCTTTCCATCGGCCTGTGGTGCAAGCGAGTCCACCAGTTTGTTCAATTCAAAGAATGATTGTCCGGCCATATTCCCGTAGGCGTCGTAGGCATCCGCTCGGAAACCGAACCCGTAGGAGTAGAGGCCGAATGGCGTATCGCTTTTGATAACATGTGAGCCGAACGGAATTGGCACTTGTGCGATGGAGTAGCGACTCTCTCCGAGGACAACGAACAACATCGAGTCGATGCGGCGGCCATTGAGCCTGATCTGATCGATCGATCCCGTTGGTGCAACCACATTGATATAGTGGTGCCAATCTCCACTGATCGGAGTGGCGATCCGATAGTTCTGAAGGAACTGTTGCGTTGGGCTCACGAGGATCATCATCGGATCCCCAACGCTGTCTCCATTCTTAAAGCCTTGCGCAAACTGGGCAACAAGAACCGGTTTGTCTGCCGTTACCTGCACGTGTCTTGTGAGGTTGAGATTCTCATAGAACTCACCTGCCTTCATCACAGCAACAAGCTTTGAGTCCTCAAAGACCTTTGTCTGATCCTGAGATGCGATCACTCGGTAGGTGTATTTGGAACGTTCCTTCAGCATGCCCAAATAGTAGTGTTTGCCCCAGGCAGAAACCGGCGGAAGCTGTTCAACAAGGTGGTTACATGCTTCGACTTTGGGCGGAACGTAGGCACAATTATGACCGCTGAATACGGCGATCTTCTTATTTGAGGTGATCGATGTTCCTGTGAGATCGCACGCACCGATGGATTCCCATCGAGCACCAATGGTGTAAACGTCTCCCTTTCGCAATCGAGCGGTGAAGGGGCGTCCGGCAGGACGTCCGGTTGACGTTGCCACTGTTGGTACGATCGTTACCTCGGTTTCGTCTTCGGTTGCCACAATGGAGACCGCAGAGAGAAGGTCTGAGGCAAGCTTCGTATATCCAACGGCACGGTATTCCGTACCCAGCACGCTTACCGGGAGTCCGAGGAAGGTGTCTGTTGTTTGGAATCGGCTATTCAAACCGTAGACACTGATCGAGGTATCTGCGGTAACGTGCACAGCCAGGCGCTCACCTGTTTCTACAGCCCTTACTTGCGCACGCGCCGGGATCTGCACATTCACAACCGTATTCGCCTTGATCGTAATCGTGTTGTCATATTGAATCTCTTCGATCTCAATACGGACCGTGGCATCAAAGCTGCTCGTAAGGAAGAGCTGTAAACGCAGAGCTTCCTGTCGATTTTGCGGATCTCGTTGGCCCGCTTCACGGAAGTTTTTCATGAAGCAGAGCCAGAACTCTCGTCCTTCGGAATTCTTGGTGATATAGTCCGCTTCACGCGCCGGAAGTGCAAGGCATCCCAGCATCAGCATCAGAACAAGGATGACGGATCTCATTTCATCACCGTCATCATATGATAGTACGTGCCTGCATCGGTTGTCATTTGGAGGATATAGACCCCGCCGGCCACCTGCCAGGCTATCTGTTCGTAGTCAAGGTAGTTCTCGCCGGCGAGTGCGTCCATCGTTGCAAGCTCTTGCACAAGTCTGCCCTGAGCATTCCTCACAATGAATTTCACCGGCCCGTCTGCGTCCATCACATAGACGATTCGTGTGCGTGATGAAAAGGGATTAGGATAGTTCCCCGTGATCCCCTCTTTGACGACTTGTCGGGCGGTAACTCCGCCGGTTCGGATCACCGTGCCTGTATTGAAGGCAACATTTGTGAGTTCCAGGCCATTTGCGACCACTCGATCTGTACGGAGGAACCCAACGGTATCCTCTCCGCCCACCCCTTCGATCTCCAATGTCACGAGAGTGTCATTGGCAATCGATACACTGAATGGACAGAGAACGGTGAATACTGCCGAACTCGCAGACTCAACCGAATTCTCAAGAACATCGAGAGGGAAACACCGTAGCCCATACCCATCACCCCCGTTTGCACCAACGATGCGCATCACCGATGGATCGTAGCGGAAGGTAACCTCTATCGAGCCCCCTACATCGAGCGTACCGATAACGGCAACAGTGAGGCGCTGACCTACAGCGATCTCGGTGTTCTGGGGAACGGTGATCTCATTTTGAGCAAACAAGGATGCTGCCGACCAAAGGAGAATCCCTAGGACAGCGAAAGAGCGGACGACTATGGTACGGGCGATTGGAATCTGCATGGAATGTCAAATATACCACAGCTCGAGGGGCTAGAACTCTTGTGATACGATCACTTCGTATCCGCCATCCTGTCGCCCCACAACAACGAACGTATAGTTGTTGCCGAGCGGTGCTAATTGAACCGGAAGTGTGTAAAGCTGGGTACGTGTCTCTGCATCGTATACATAGTATGTGCCGCGACGGTCTAGATTCGTGACAGAAGCCGCCGAGGCCATGCCATACGAAACATCCCTGGCAAGGTGATCTCCATCGCCGCTGATCTTCGGTATCGAGTCGATACAAACCGATATCATTCGCACATCCTCTGTTGCATTCACAACACGTCTACTTGTTTGACCATATACGGGGGTAAGGGGCGGAGTGGTAACATCAATAACGTTGGGTGTTCCGTTGCCATTGGCATAGATCAATAACGATCTCATACTGGCATCAGTTGTGAAGCTCCCCGGAACACCATTGATATTGTATGGGACTATACCTACCGGGAATGTTGTTGCGAGTGCGTTCCCATAATAGACCGAACCCGATGGCAGAACGAGACCGATCTGGATCGGTATCGAAACCTGCCGATTGGAGCCATTAATGAAACGCCCGAACGCACCATCAGGCAGGGGTTGCATCGTAGAACTCGATTCTTCCTCCTCAACCAGCATGGTGCGGATCCGCGATCCGTCATCATAGATCACCAGATCATAGTTCTTGTCCGGCGCAACCGTTGCTCGCGTTACGTCGATGATGTTCGTAGGTGTTGATGATGTCGTTACCGTGAGCGGAAGAAGTCCGGGTTCAACGGCCGTTGGAGCAGAAAGACTGTCAAACACGATATCCCGGGCGATCGTTGACCCGGCAGCGATACCATTCGGTGCGAGAGCATCACTACGTGCGCCGAGCGAGACAACGATCGATCGTGATCGTGCAGAGGCGTTCACAACTCGGATCACGGACTTACCGATAGCGCCGAACGGACGCTGAATGGTTGGTGCAATGACGATCTGTCCGGAGCCGCCTGAATCAACAGCGATGACGGTGTATTTACCCCGGACCGTCATCGACGTGCTGTCTGTGGCAGACCGCCCGTCAGAATAGGTTGCTGCAAAGACATCGGCTCGCTCTCCTTCACATGTGGGCGCCGTGGTGATGGAGCTGATGGACGATGTGCCTAGCCCCTTAACGAGCGATTGTCCAGTGTTTGTAAGACTCACATCAACATTTGATGTAGAAAGGTTGAGAACGCGGATATCAGCTGTGCGCGTCTCTACCGGAATGAATGCTCGCTCGGCATTTGATGTGAGGTCGTTCTCTTCAATGAAGAGGAAGTAGGCATCTGTTGATGTAGCATCGCGGTAAATGATGATGCTGTAGGCCTTGCGCTCACCAAGAATACATTGATACGTTCCGATGACATTCACAACGCCGTTCTTTGTTTCTGAGATCGAGAAGACTGCGAGTCCGGGATAGACTTCAGAATACAGCGAGGCAAGCTTGAACGGCACCGGAGTTGCCGTGAGTGGCGTTCCATTCGGGCACCCAACTCGAACGTCGAACGTCCGGTTGGTATCGGCGATAAGATTCACAACCCGCACTTGTGCAACTGGTAACGTTGTGAGTGCATTGTTGGCGTTCACGATCAGAACCGAATCGAATACTGTCGGTTGACCGATCTTGGAGATTGTAAACACATCGTAGACCGCATTCTGAATGAACCTCACGCGTTGTGGCGTTCGGAACTCAGTGGCACCGGCTTTAACGATCTCTACGAAACTGGAATCACCGGGCGACCGAACAGAGTCGCTGAACCGGAACTGACCCACCTCTGTGCTCTGATACCCCTGCTCGAGGATCAATTTTCGGGTTGCTCCGTCGGGGATCATGTTGAAAAGCCGAACAACGATGCGCCGGCTCCCAGGGGGCGGATCAACGATATTCGGGTCTTCACTGGCACATCCGGCCAGTAAGAGGGTGGTGAACAGCAGAAAAGAAATTGCTCGCATAGGGTCTCATTGGGACGTTTGTCCCTGAACGAACGGCAAGTTGCGATATTTTTGTCTTGTGGAAGAAAGCCTCAAAGCCCTCATCGACCGGTTCGCCGAAGTCGAACAGTCTCTCAACGACCCAGCAGTTGTCAATAATCCCAATCGTTTACGTGAGGCATCACGCGAGCATAAGGGCTTGGTTCCAGTTGTGGTTGCCGGCAGACAATACATCACGCTGCTTGAACAGATCCGTGCGAATCGTGCATTGATCGATGATCCGGCCACCGACCAGGACATGCGAGACATGGCCTATGAGGACACACGAGAACTGGAAGAACGCCGTGCTGAGCTTGAGTCGAAGCTCAATGTGATGCTCATCCCACGTGATCCGAATGACTTCAAAGACTGCATCATGGAACTCCGCGCCGGTACCGGGGGGGATGAAGCCGCAATGTTCGTGGGCGACCTTTTCCGGATGTATCAACGGTATTGCGAAGCACGCGGTTGGACAATCGAAACGATCGATATGACGGAAAGTGAGCGAGGGGGCTATAAGGAACTCACGTTCGAGGTCCATGGAGACGAAGCCTACGGAGTGCTGAAGTATGAAAGTGGCGTCCACCGGGTTCAACGTGTACCGGACACAGAGTCTCAGGGTCGCATCCATACTTCTGCTGCCACCGTTGCTGTCCTGCCGGAAGCAGAAGAGGTAGACGTCCAGATCAATGACACCGACCTGCGGATCGACATCTTTCGGTCGGGCGGTAAGGGCGGTCAGAATGTGAACAAGGTAGAAACAGCCGTTCGCATCGTCCACAACCCCACCGGCATCGTTGTGCAGTGTCAGGACGAACGCTCCCAACTCAAGAACAAAGACAAGGCCATGAAGGTGCTTCGCGCGCGCCTGTACGAGCTTGAACTCGAGAAGCAGCAGTCCGCCATTGCCGGAGCCCGCAAGGGCATGGTGCGCTCAGGAGACCGTTCAGAGAAGATTCGCACGTATAACTGGCCCCAGAACCGTGTTACCGATCACCGACTTGAGGGCGATAACAAGAAT
This sequence comes from Ignavibacteria bacterium, assembly GCA_016707005.1. Lineage (NCBI taxonomy): Bacteria > Pseudomonadati > Ignavibacteriota > Ignavibacteria > Ignavibacteria bacterium. The sequence continues at coordinate 986,253 of JADJIQ010000005.1, read as the reverse complement.
CACCCCCTTCAGGGTGTGGTCGATGGCGACCTCGATGAGATCATAACGGCGCTGAGAGTAGCAGACTCTAAGCTCCTCAGCAATAATGACATATGACTAATTACTAATGACCAATTACTAATTACTAATGACCAATTACTAATTACTAATGACCAATTACTAATTACTAATGACCAATTACTAACGACTTATCATTGTTTACAACGTCATTAGTCATTAGTAATTAGTCATTGGTCATTGTTATTGTTATTGCGCTACGTGTTGCAACACACTAATTTTTTGTGTAAGTTTACGGCATGGGTGAAGCGTTAAAACAACGGCTGAAGCAGGAACGGTTCTCGTCTCCATACCAAGAGGCCATGTTGGCTGTGATGGTTTGTGCCGACAGGCTCAACCGTGGCATGGACGAAACGTGCGAACGTCATGGCATTACGTCGGCTCAGTACAACGTCCTGCGTATACTTCGCGGTGTGTACCCGGATGGACATCCGCGCTGTGAGATCATCACTCGGATGATCCACGTTGCTCCTGATGTAACCCGCCTCATTGATCGACTCGAGAAGCTTGATCTGGTGGAACGAAGCAAAAGTGAGCAAGACCTTCGCCTCTCACTATCCGTGATCACACAAAAGGGACTGGATCTTCTCGTATCGATCCAGCCAGAGATCGATGCACTGGAAGAACAGCTTTCAAAAGGACTCACAGTACAAGAAGCCGGCCTGTTGGCCGATCTCTGTGACAAGGTGACGTCGGCGATCGAGTAATCACCACTGCTTGAAGCATACATGAACATCCCAACGCTCCTGCTTGGCAGGATACTCTTTTCAATTCCGTTTCTCGCCCTTGGTTTGATGCACTTTACCAGTGCCGATCAGTTGGCGACTATCGTTCCATCGTGGCTTCCCGGCGGGATCCTGTGGGTCTACCTTACTGGAGTCACGGAACTTTGTGCCGTTGCATCCATCCTCACAGGCAGATACACACGCGTGGTTGGGCAGCTCCTGGCACTGCAGCTGGTGATCTTCGTAACAACGATGCATGTACCTGGCCTATTGAACGCACCTGACGATCTGATGAAGCAGATGTTCATGACGAACATCCTGAAAGATCTTGGTCTTGCCGGTGGTGCACTGCTCATGTCGCATATCTACGCTGACCGTTCTTAACTTGACGACGTGAAGAAACTCCTTTCGACCCTCGTCATCCTCGCAGCAAGCTGCCATCTCAGCATTGCACAAGTATCAGAAAAGCAGAAACAACAGGATAGTATTGCGAACCAGATCCTGATCGTGCTCAACGCTGTCCGCAACGATCCCACGTCCTTTATTCCGGCCATCGACCGATATCGCACGCACGTGCGATCATTCACAAAGGACCCAAAGGCACTTGATGTTGCGGTCAAAGAGATCAAGGCGATCCTGAAGAAGCAACGTCCATTAACCCCATTGAATGTTCAAGGGGCTTTGTATTCTGCCGCACAGGATATGGCCAAGGACATCACGCAGTACGGCACTATCGGACATATCGCCCACGATGGGTCAGACCCGCTTGTACGCGTGAAAAAGTATGGCACTGTGGGCTCTCTTGGTGAAGCCATCACCTACGGCCATATGACGCCTGAACTGATCATTGCCTCGTTCCTCGTAGACGAAGGAACACCTAGCCGCGGTCACCGCGAGAACCTACTCAACCCAACCTATACTCTCGTTGGGATAGCCCTCGGCACACATCCTACATATGGACGCGCCTGCGTGATCGTCCTCGGAACTCCCTAGAAACAACAAAAGGCGGTTGATGCACAACTGCACCAACCGCCCAAAGTGATGTTCTTCTGTGCGTCTATTTCGTGACAACCAGTCTGTTGGCCAGTCGATCGCCATTCACGGTCAGGACGTACGTATATATGCCCGAAGAGAGTTCATTCGTGCCATACGGAATGTCATAGGCACCTTCAGCAAAGTACTGAGAGGTTACTATGCCAACATTTGTACCACGTTGATCGAAGATCGAGAGAGTGGCAAATCCTGCTTGAGGAATGTTTACTCTGAACGTCGTCTGACTTCCGGTGGGGTTCGGATAGCTCGAGATTGCGTAGCCAAGCTCCGAGAGATCAGTCTCAACTGCTGTTACAATACCGATTGAGAATGGAACTGACGCACGCGTCATTCCCTTCGTACTTGTTACTCTAATGAAGACAGGATTAAAGAATCCACTTGAAGGCGTGACCCACGAAGCATATGGAGCCGACGTAGTTGGCACCGTTGCAACGTGCATCCATGTTGCTGTGTAGTCAAGTGATACTTCAACATTCACTGAAGTGCCGATTTCTCCTGTAAACGTCCAGTTGATCCCAACAACGCCGCTGTTGTCGATGTTACCGTTTCCGTCAAGACCCGTGAGGGTAAGGGCATCGATGATTCCATCATCCGGCATCTTCGTGATCGTAAAGAGCCCGCTCACGCCTACGATACCAGCTGCATCAGTGATACGTATGAGTGCAAGGTTGGTCTCTACATTAGGAACCATTGGCCATGAATAAAACTGACCATACGTGTCTGCTTCACCGATCACCACCCACGTTGCTCCGCCGTCGAGTGAATACTCGAACGTCTTGCGAGCAGAAGCATTGATGGCCGTGAAAGCGATCGGGAAGTTCACATATCCTCCCATGATCTCCTCACCTGCCATTGGATGCCAGATAACGATGCTACCAGGCGCCGGTGCGGAGGAGATGATGGTGAACTTGCCGCTCACGCCAACGATACCATTTCCGTCTTTCACACGGACAAACGCCCGCGTGGTGTTTGTGTCCGGAACGTCCCATGAAATCGAGAGTGAGTTGTCTGTTATCTCGGAAACAAGTGTCCACGTTGCACCACTGTCAAGCGATATCTCGATCTTCTTACGCGAGGCGATGTTGGTACCGATCCATGAGATGCGATAGTTCATGGTACCACCCAAGATCACTTCTCCACGTGCCGGACGAACAACGGTGATAACACCGGGGATCGGCGTGCGTGTGATGGAGAAGACCTTGCTCACAGCACGAAGACTGTTCGCATCGGTGATGCGGACCATCGCCGTTGTTGACGATGTATCGGGCACATTCCACGCATAAGCAAAGCCGTTTGTGGCCATTCCACCGATCAAGATCCAGGTAGCTCCGCTATCCAGGGAATATTCGAAGACCTTGAGTTCGGCGATTCCGGTACCAGACCATGTGATCTGATAGTTCAGTGTGCCCCCCACCAGCACTTGATTCAGTGTTGGTGTGAGAATGATGATCTCGGGAGTGGGCAGTATAGTGAAGACTCCGCTGTACCCCACAAGTCCGTTCGTGTCTGTGAGACGAATGATGGCCTTGCTGGACGATGTGTCTGGTATGTCCCAGCCTGTTGTGAAGCCGGTAGTGGATACAGTGTCGATGTTGGTCCATGTGAGTCCGCTATCGAGTGAAAGTGCGAACGTCTTGCTTACCCCGATACCGTTACCGCGCCATGTGATCTGATAGTTATTCTGACCACCTTGTAGTGTGTCGCCGAACTCCGGAGTCAACACTATGAGCGAATCCGGCGGGCCAAAGCCATTCGGTCCCGAAACAGAGTTACCCGCGAGAGTGATGGCCCCAACAACTGCGAGCGCACTACCTTCAAGCGTTGAGCCGCCGTAGAAGTGGATCGCTCCATTGGCGATCACTGTTCCGAGAAAGACCGAACTATCCAACACACTCACTGCGCCATCGACGGCCCAGTAGATGTTCAGCGCCTTAGCGCCATTGGCAAGACGGATATGAGTGAAGGCAGAAACGTTCAATGCCGCCCTGATCTTCACAACGAAGATCGCGTCAGGATCTCCCTCTGCATCGAAGGTGAGATTACCACTGATGGTAGTGAGATCCTCACGTCCGTATGTCTTTGAATACAGTACTTGCCCATTTCCCACTGTTGCATTCAGTGCTTCATCAAAGATGATAGAATGAATTGCGTCATTCAGGAGGTTGTACCCAGTAGTTAGGTCATTCTTCGCGGCAAGTGCTGCGGCGTCTGCAACGTGCTTTTCGCCCGTATAGATGCCAGGTGGGAATCCTATGAATTCACCGACGTTGGTACCGATGTTTCCTACAACAACAGTGAGGCCTGTGCTTTCAATGGCACCAGCCCCGCTGAATGCACCATACGCCTTGGCAGTGCCAAGCTCTGGCGCCACTTGAGCATTCGTTGATGCAGTTAAGAACAGAACGAAGCACGCAATCAAATAGGCGGCTCGCCTGTGTAACACGTAGGAGTGTTTCATAGCATGAGACTTTACAATGTGGTCGAAAAGCAACAACAAGTGCCACGGACAGTGACACGTCGAACCAGTGAGCAACAGTGCTTCACCAGCTGACAAACGCGAATTCACAAAATTTGCACAGGCAAGGAACCGATGTCACCCTTGCCCCCCTGTTATGACTACCGGGCGCTATGACACCAACTCCGTTTCCTATGTTCCACCCTCTCCCTAGATACTTCCCGCACCTACGTACATAATCACACAGAATATTCGCTATTCGCTATTCGCTATTCACTATTCGCTATTCGCTATTCTCCATCCCACGACTTCGTCGTGGGCTACAAACTCATTCGCTGTTCGCTATTCGCTATTCAATATTCGCTATTCACTATTCGCTGTTCGCTGTTCGCTGTTCGCTGTTCACAAAGGGATATTCCCGTGTTTCTTCCACGGATTGGTCTCCACCTTGGTGCGGAGCGTGCGAAGCGCCTTGATGAGTTCCGAACGTGTCTGATGTGGCTCGATCACGTCATCCACGTAGCCGCGTTCTGCTGCTTCGTATGGATTGGCGAACTCTTCGTTGTATTGATCTTGGAGCTCTTGCATGCGCTGCTCCTTGTTCTCGGCCTTATCGATATCCTTTCGGTAGAGGATCTCTACAGCCCCCTTTGCACCCATCACCGCGATCTCTGCTGATGGCCAGGCAACGTTGTAATCACCGCGTATGTGCTTCGAATTCATCACGTCATAGGCTCCGCCATAGGCCTTGCGCGTGATCACGGTAAGCTTGGGTACCGTTGCCTCACAGAAGGCATAAAGGAGCTTAGCCCCGTGACGGATGATGCCGCGCCACTCTTGATCTGTTCCGGGAAGGAATCCGGGTACGTCTTCGAAGACAATGAGCGGAATACTGAATGCATCACAGAATCGAACGAAACGAGCCCCCTTCACACTGCTGTTGATATCGAGTACTCCGGCAAGCGATGCCGGTTGATTGGCAACGATACCAACCGGCATACCGTCCAGTGTTGCAAAACCAACGATGATGTTGGTTGCAAAGTCTGCATGCACTTCAAAGAAATCCTCTTCATCCACAACATCGCGGATCACATCCTTCATGTCATACGGCTGATTCGGATTTGCCGGAATGATCCTGCGAAGTTTCTCACACGAACGATCGGATGGATCGTTGGTAGGTTTCACAGGGGGCTTCTCACGATTGCTCAAGGGAACGTAGGTCATGAGCTTTCGGACAGCCAGAAGTGTCTCGATCTCGTTATCGAATGCAAAGTGGGCAACTCCACTGCGCGAGGCATGGGTATCGGCGCCGCCGAGTTCTTCGTGCGTCACCTCTTCGTGTGTAACGGTCTTGACGACGTCCGGACCCGTCACGAACATGTATGACGATCCCTTGGCCATGAAGACGAAGTCTGTGAGTGCGGGAGAATACACAGCACCACCGGCACACGGACCAAGGATGACGCTGATCTGCGGGATCACACCACTCGCCATGGTGTTGCGCAGAAAGATATCGGCATATCCACCCAGAGAAACAACGCCCTCTTGAATACGAGCACCACCGGAATCGTTGATTCCGATAACAGGTGCACCGATCTTCATTGCGAAGTCCATGAGCTTGCAGATCTTTTCTGCGTGTACTTCGCCGAGTGAGCCGCCATAGGTAGTGAAGTCCTGCGAGAAGACGCAGACGGTGCGGTCGTGGATCGTACAGACGCCGGTAACAACACCGTCTCCGAGTGGACGGAGTTTCTCCAGCCCAAACTTTGTGGAGCGGTGTCGGGCAAGCATGTCCAACTCCCTGAACGACCCTTCATCCACAAGCACGTCGAGACGTTCTCGTGCTGTGAGCTTGCCCTTGGCATGCTGTGCGTCGATGCGTGCCTGCCCTCCGCCAAGGAGTGCCTGCTTCTTGAGTTCTCTCAACTGTTCGATTTTCGCGTCCACGTTATTCTCCGGGTGGTCAGGGGCTCGAAAATAGGCAGTATTTTGGCGTCCTATGATGCACCGCCTGATCTTGATGCTTTCCGGACTCCTCATGATGTTCGCCATTTTCGGACTGGTCATGTGGATCGGTGCCGAGGTAGGCGAGAACGACGAAGCCGCCACTGGGAATATGATCCTCTGTCTGATCATGACAACCCTTACGTTGGCCGCTCTAAAAACAGGACTTTGGATGCGCTCTCGCATGAACAAACGCATGGAAGAAGTGATCACCTCCCTCATTGCCAGAGAAGGTCATATAGATGCCACGTCCTTTGCCGCCGAGATGAAGATCTCAATGGACGACGCACGCGACGTACTCGATAAGCGTGCTCGAAAGCGCAATTGGAAACGTGCGGAGCTAGAGCATTACAACGCACGCTACTTCCCTCTTTGACGTATGATCAACGGCCATTCGGTTGCCGTGATCATTCCGGCCCTCAATGAGGAATCGTCAATAGGCTACGTCCTTGATGAAATGCCGCAAGAGTTCGACCGCATCATCGTGGTCGATAATGGATCCACAGACGCAACAGCAGCGATCGCTTCTTCAAAAGGGGCTATTGTTATCCGTGAACCACAACGGGGCTATGGTGCCGCCTGTCTTCGTGGTATCGCCCTTCTTTCGGATGACCCACCGGATGTAGTGCTGTTCTGCGACGCGGATCGCAGCGACCACCCGGATGATGCACGTGTGATAGTGTTGTCGGTCTGTAACGGCTCTGCCGAGATGTGTATCGGCTCTCGTGTCCTTGGCGAACGAGAGCGTGGCGCCCTTACACCGCAACAGATCTTTGGTAACTGGCTCGCCACAACTCTCATTCGATTGAGGTGGGGCACGCTATACACGGATCTTGGTCCGCTGCGCGCTATCACCTGGGCGCTACTCACAGAAATGGCAATGGAGGACAGGACGTGGGGCTGGACGGTTGAGATGCAGATCAAGGCTGCTCGCATGAACTCTGTGATCCTAGAGGTACCGGCTCGCTATCGCAGGCGTATCGGTCAGTCAAAGATCTCCGGGACGCTTATCGGTTCAGCAAAAGCCGGCTATAAAATCCTTCACACCATTGGCCGCTATGCTATCCGTTAGCATGATCGCCATACTCTGGGCCATTTCTACGGTGGTCTGGGCGTTGTGTTGTCGTGCTCTGCCTCGATGGGCGTACGGTGTAGTTGTGATCATCATGCTTGCCCTGTCCGTTCACCGAGATGTGCTCTCCGACGATGCCTACCGCTATCGGTGGGACGGTTGGGTTACCAGTCACGGCGTTAACCCATATACCCACGTTCCACAAGACAGCACCCTCGATCATCTTGCCTTCACTACCGAGGATGGTATTGTGTATCCAGATGTGGTTCCCTATGGACACATGCACACGATCTATCCGCCCGGAGCACAGATCATCCTTGGTTCGATCACTCTTTTCAGCTCAACAAATGAATTGGTCTTCAAGCTGATCTGGTGGGCCATCATCATGGTTCTGCTGTTCGTTGTGATACGCTCATTGGATGAACATCAGCGGACGTTGTTTCTCGTTGCTATCTCATGTCCGGTGATCTTGTTTCACGGCATTATGGACATGCACCTGGATATGATCATGGCATTGTTGACCGTGTTATCCATCATCCTCAACAGTAAAGGTCGCCCCCTCCTTGCATCAGGGATCTTGGGATTCGCGATCACCGTCAAGTTTCTTCCTGTTCTTGCACTGCCCATTCTTCTTCGCGCTCGATCATGGGATCAACGTTTGAAACTGCTTGGTGTGATGTGTGCAGTAGTGGCCTTGGTCTACGTACCATTCTTCGGTGCAGGTGTGTTTGGCTCTCTATCCACCTTTGCACAAAAGTGGCAATCGAATTCGGCCTTGTATTCTCTGCTTCGCGTGTTCTTCGATGACGGCATCGTCCGCATCGTGATGGCAGGTATGGGGCTTGCCGGACTTATCAAGATCTGGTGGATGTATCGCGCGCAACCAGTGTTTGCGATGACGTCAAGTATCATCGTCATACTGCTCTGCTCACCGGTCGTACACCCGTGGTATCTGATCATGCCGTTGTTGATGCTCCCCTTTGCACCACTACGTTCCACTCTAGTCTGGGGCGCAACCATCTGCGTCTATGGAATTGCCTACACAAACTACAAGGGCGATGGAGTGTGGTTAGACCACCCCATCGCCCTTGCATGTGAATTTCTTCCGGTTGTTGTTGCACTCGTTATCGATATGCGACGCGGACCTCTACTGTTTCGTAACGAGCACCGTATGAACAGCATTGCCACTTCGTAGCGTTACTGCATAGGTGCCGTTTGCGCCGTCGATCGACACAAGCTGCAGGTCCGCTGCGTTCTGCAGGCGAACAACAACTCTTCCAAGCATATCCGTAATGGTGATCTCAGCACCGGCAGCGCCTGCGATCGTTACCTGTCCCTGTGTTGGATTTGGGTAGAGTGTGACGATGGAACCCGACTCATCCTCGAACACACTTGTTGTTCCCACGAGGAAGTTCTCTGACCAACGATCACAGCCAGTGGTATCCATGATCTGTACGCGATACAAACCCTCTCCGGCAATCGTAAGAGTTTGTCCTGTCTGTCCATTGAGTTTGTTGCCTTCGCGATACCACTGATACATCACATCGTCTACGCTGCAACGTAGTTCATCGCCAACTCGCGTGATCGTAGGAACAGGGAGCCCCTTACGAACAACAACTGTGATCGTGTCCGTGTTCTTCACACAGTCATCGAATCCAGTGATGCGGCTATAGATCTGGAAGGTGCCTTGCCCAAGCTTGCCGGTTGCGAACGTATAGCCTGATACTGTTGCGTCCTTGGTGCCATTTACATACCACTCGTAGTTCGGATAACCGAAACGCGCTTGGATCAGACTGTCTTGACCTTCACAGATGTCGAGTTGTGTCTTACGGGGCTTCAGCGTGGTTGATGGGCCACAATCTAGGGCGGCTATAAAGACATCGGAGAACCGATTTCCTGTTAGCTTAACGTCCTCGAACATTGCCCATGTCTCGAATATTCCTGTTACATACGGGATATTCTTTGAGTCGATCACAATAGCACGGATCTCATCATCATACGGTCCGCCGCAGCTACGCAGCCAATCGACCTCTCCGTTGAACATGATGCGTGTGGCGAAACCATCGCGCATACCAACGGCCTCTTCGATGTTGCCACCAATGGTTGTTGTGCTATCGTAGAACCCGCCGATGAAGACGTTATTCTTCGCATCAACGGCAATGCTCATCCCAACATCTTCAAAGATCCCACCGTAGTTCTTCAGAAGTTCGATCGCGCCGTCCTTGCTCATTCGGCAGAGGAAGAAGTCGGAGGCGTTCTCGCCGTTAGCCTTGAGTGTCTGGGTGTCAAACGTTGTTGTCTGGCTCATAGCGCCTGTCAACACAAGCTTACCATCTGCTTGCGTGGTGGAACTGATGTAGCGATCCGTACCGCTATACCCAATGCGCTTCACCCATCGTGTTGAACCATTTGCATCAAAGGCACGAACGAAGAAGTCAGCCTTATTCACGAAACTTTCGATCGTAACATTACCACCAAAGTTCACCTGACCGATGAACGTACCGGAGGCATAGATGCGATCACCGTTCGGTGATACCGAGATGGCCGTTCCCATGTCATTTTCTGTTGATCCCGAACCTTGAACCCAAACGAATTCTCCATTGGCAGACATCTTAGCAACAAAGGCATCGAGTTTGCCAACGCTTTGGTACGACTTCGTATCGAATTGACCACGTCCACCAACGCCCCCTGTCACATAGACAGAACCAAGGGAGTCAACGGCTAGGTAAGGGGCTCCTTCATCATAGGTAGGTGAACCAAACACCTTAACCCACTGGAGCGATCCAAGCTTATCGAATTTCGCCACGAACATATCTGTGGACGTTACATCGATCGCTTCAATGAGCTCACCCGCAATGAGGGCTTCAACGGCGAACGAACCGGCGAAGTAATAATTGCCGTTTTTGTCGACAACCATGGACTGAGCATCATCCAAGTCGAATCCGCCGTGACCATTGGCAGCAAGGATCTGACCCTTGTTGTTATAGCGGGCAGTAAAGACGTCATAGTTCCCATAGGACGTTACGACCTGACCGCTGAAATCCAGCGAATCAGAGAACGAACCGGTAAGATGAAGGTCTCCGCCGGGTGCGATACCCATGGACCATACTTCATCGAAGCTCGGACCCGTAGCAGGAACAACCCAGTTCCAGCGTTGGGCTTGTGCACCCAAGGAACACAACACCATGGCAAGTAATAAGACCAACCCGCGTGTAGTGTGGCGCTTCTGCATCATAGACAATCTCCCTTCACATCAGGTGGTGATGAACGTGGTCAGTCCACGAGCCCGCGACCTGTTTTGTTGATGCGATGTTCCTTTTGCAGTTCTTCGATCACTGCATCAAGAATACCGTTGATGAATGTTCCGCTTTTATCGGTTGAATACCGCTTTGCCAGTTCGATCACTTCGTTGATAGTGACCTTCACCGGGATGTCGGTGCATACTGTGAGTTCCGCGATCGCCAAGCGCATGAGAACGCGATCAAGAAGAGCGATGCGCTCAAGATCCCAGTTCTTGGAATAACGATCGATCAGCTCTGTACTTGACTCTCGCTGATCCCGCGCAGCCCAGATCACGGCACGAGCATACTCGATGTCTTCTTCTGACCATTGAATGGCCACGTCGGAATCAAGCTCGTGCACAACATCCGGATGAAGGATGCGCGAATCCGCCGGTGTTTCTTTTGCGTCAAATGTGAACTGACGAAAGAACACATGGTTGAATGCAACGTCTAAACTGATCTCATCGCTCACCGTGGCCGCGAGGACCTGCAGCACTTTCTCGCGTGCGAGATGCCGAGACCCCTTGATCGTGGTGTTGCGACTGACGGGAAAGTCGTTATCGTTTGGTTCGTTGGACAAGATCACTCCTGATATCAGACGCCGCGGATCGATGGAGATCCGATGTATGTGCCATGGACGTGACGAACCTTCATGAGTCTGTCTTCTGCGATAGCATTGGACGCCTCAATCGTGAGCATGTTCCGTTCGCGGGACGTGACAAGGATGTTCATCGTGATGTCATAAATGCTTTCAGCCTGACGCATCACTTTTTCTCGGTCATACCCTTCTACCTCGGATGCGACGTTCATCAGACCGCCCGAATTCACAACGTAATCCGGTGCATACATGATGTTCCGTTCCTTGAGCATCTGGGCATGCTTCTTCTCTTCCTTAAGCTGATTGTTGGCTCCGCCGCAGATCACTTCACATGTGAGTTGCGGAATGGTCTCATCGTTAAGAATTGCGCCAAGGGCATTTGGAGAGAACACATCACACGGAGTTGTGAAGACAGCATCAGGAGAGATCAACGTTGCGCCATGCTTTGCAGCAAGTGCCTTTGCCTTTTCCTCGTAGATGTCTGTGAGGTAGACAGTTGCTCCGTCTCGCGTGAGATGTTCAACGAGGTGTGATGCAACGTTGCCGGCGCCTTGCACAACTACGCGCTTGCCGGCGAGTGAATCCTTGCCCCACGTTGCATGTGCAGCGGCACGCATTCCGGAGTATACGCCAAGAGCAGTGACCGGGCTTGGATCACCCGAACCACCCTGTCCGCCAACACCGGTGACGTATTTGGTCTCCATGCGGATCCACTCCATGTCTCGTACGCTGGTACCAACGTCCTCGGCCGTGATGTATCTGCCGCGCAGAGTTTCCACCATACGACCATAGGCGCGGAACATGGCTTCGCTCTTGTCTGTTCGTGGGTCGCCGATCAACACGGCCTTGCCGCCACCAAGATTCACGCCGCTCACTGCGGCTTTGTACGTCATGCCACGAGAGAGACGGAGTGCATCCGTGATAGCCGCTTCGTCACTTTCATAGTTCCACATCCGCGTACCGCCAAGAGCCGGACCAAGAGATGTGTTGTGAACGGCAATGATGGCGCGGAGTCCGGTGGTTTGATCTGAGCAAAGAACCACTTGCTCGTGGCCCATTGACTGGAGTGTTTCAAAGATCTGCATGTTCTTCAGTGTGTGTTGCGAAAACAGGTCCGTAAAATACGAACGGCCACCCAAAGGGTGGCCGTTCTAAGACTCGATCTCGTTTTCGGGATCAATAGCGAGGACCGCGATCGAAACGAGGGCGTTCGTCACGTGGACGAGCCTCATTAACGACGAGCGGACGACCGCCAAGGTTGCGACCGTTCATTGCTTCAATAGCAGAGTTGCCAGAGGCAGCGTCAGCCATTTCAACAAAACCGAAGCCGCGTGAGCGACCTGTGAACTTGTCCTTCACAACGGAAGCGGATGTTACGGCACCGAATTCGGAGAACGTTGAGCGAAGCTCATTGTCGTCCATTGAATACGGCAGATTGCCTACATAGATGTTCATACATCGACCCTTTGCGGAACTTTGTTGCGGCATCAACGTTGACACATTGAATTTAACTCGACCTGATGCCCCTACGCCGTAGTTCCGCCTACGACACAGTTATGCAAGTTACTTCGAAAAAGGCGTAATGCAAGAAGTTTTCCACATTACTTTCTAGACACGCTTTGAAGGTTCTTTTCTACCTGCCCCCAATTGACCACATTCCACCAGGCGGCAACGTAATCAGCCCTCTTATTCTGGTACTTGAGATAGTAGGCATGTTCCCATACGTCAATTCCTAGTATGGGCGTTGTACCCCATGCACTTAGCTTCTGCTGATTCTCTGCCTGAAGGATGATCAAACGCTGGTCATCGGGTCTGAAATGAAGCAGTGCCCAACCGCTTCCTTCAACGGCTGTAGCCGCAGCGCTGAACTGCTTTCTAAAGGCATCAAATGATCCGAAACTCTCTGTGATCGCCTGGGCAACTGCCCCAGTTGGCTCGCCGCCTCCGCCATTTCCGGCCGGCGCCATCACCTTCCAGAACATGGAGTGCAGCCAATGTCCGCCCCCATGGAACGCTGCTTGACGAGACCAATGCTGGACCAACGAGTGATCGCCGGATTCACGTGACTTGGCAAGCTCTTCTTCTGCCTTGTTCAATCCATTCACGTAGGCAAGATGGTGCTTATCGTGATGGATCTGCATGGTCTGTGCATCGATATGGGGCTCTAGGGCTCCAAACTCATAGGGCAGCGCCGGAAGTACGTGTTTGCCGCCACCCGGGACTGGTTCAAATCCGATCGCATGAAGTGAAGGAGCGGTGGCAACAGCAATGGTGCCAAGAGCCGCAGTTGCGAGGAAGGATCTACGGTCGTTCATATGTGTTCTGAGAGTTACGGAGGTACGGAGATACGGAGATACGGAGGTACGGAGATACGGCGTAGGGGCGAGCCCCGCCTCGCCCTTAGGGTTAAGGGGTTACGGGGTTACTGGGGTTCGCCACGGAGGAAGCTTTCTACCTCTAAGACGTCTTCTTCGCTGCCCATGAAACATGGTACGCGTTGATGCAACGACTCTGGGGTGAGATCCATGATGCGGTTCACTCCGTCTGTTGCTCTGCCACCTGCTTGTTCAACAATGAAGGCCATCGGATTCACTTCGTACACAAGTCGGAGTTTGCCGGTGGGAGAAGTCTCATCACTTGGGTACATGAAGATGCCGCCATAGTGAAGCGTACGATGGACATCGGCAACCATCGTTCCAACATAGCGGAGTGAATACGGACGTGTTCCGTCGTGGGAAGGCCTGAGGAGGTGAGACACATAGTCCCGTACTCCTTGGGGCCACTTATAGGCGTTACCGCTGTTCACTGAATAGATCTTCCCGCGTTTTGGGATGCGGATCTTTTCGAACGTAAGCAGGAATTCGCCGATCGTGGGATCGAAGGTGAAGACATCAACACCATTCCCGCTCGTGTAGACCAGTTGCGTGCTTGAGCCATACATCGCATATCCGGCTGCCACCTGCTTCCACCCTGGTTGCAAACAATCAGCCATCATACCAGGCGTTGTAAGGCTCGGATCAAGTCTCTTATAAATGGAGAAAATGGTTCCGATGGAAACATTCACATCTATGTTCGATGAACCATCAAGCGGGTCGAAGACCAGCACGTACTTGCCCTTGCGGTATTCGTCCGGAATGGCCATCAGGCCATCAGCCTCTTCCGATGCCATCACACAGAGGTGTCCGCCGTGATCCATGGCCCTGAAGATCACTTCATTCGCATGGATGTCTAGACGCTTCACACGTTCGCCGTGCACGTTCGTATCCTCTGTTGCACCAAGAATGTCATTGAGTCCGGCACGCCGTACATCCCGAGCAAGAATGCGCAGAGCAAGCGTGAAGTCGCGCAAGAGGTGCGAGAACTCACCGGTAGCTTCCGGATGGAGAGCCCCCTCTTCGGTGATATGCCGCTCGATCGTTATGAGTTTTGAGGTCTTGAGGAACGGCATGGGTCAGGGCTGGTCCTGCCGAACACTCAGGACCGGACATGTGGCCTTACGAAGCACACGCTCGGTGGTGCTGCCGAACAGGAAGTGCTCTAGACCGCTGCGGCCGTGAGTGCCGATGGCGATGATACTGATGTTGTTCTCTTTGGCGTAGTTGCAGATCTCGTCGGAGGCGCGGCCTTTCCGCACGGTGGTGATCACCGTGAAGCCTTCCTTTTTGAGAGATTCAGCAAGGGCAGCCAGCTCCTTCTCTGCGTTGGTCTGTAGCTCTTGCTCAATGTCGGCAAAGCCAACTTGTGCATAGCTCCAATCCGCAGGGTAGACCACCGGCTCTACGATGTGTACGAGGTGAAGGGAGGCATTTGTGCCACGAGCCACTTCTTTGGCCAGGGCAAGTGCCTTTCCGGCGTTCTCCGAAAAGTCGGTCGGAACAAGGAGAGAGGAGACGGTGAGCATGGCTTTTGCTAGTTTGTTTGAGCTTTGTGCAAACTAGCAAACCACGTGATTCGCCCGACAACTCTGAATTTGATCGACAACAATATGACCTCATCAGCGCGCCTCACCACGCTCCGCTTTTCTCTTCTCATAGCTACGGCATTTGTGCTTCCGGTTCTTCTGCACGCTCAGCCAACCGTTGAAGGCTGGCAAGCTCTTCTGAAGAATGACCTTCAGCAAGCTAAACAGCTGTTGACGCAGGCAACGACAAGCGATCCCAAAGACGCACGAGCATGGTTTGGTTTGGTGTACGAGGCAAGCATCCGAGGGGATGACTCCTCATCCTGGGCAGCTCTTCACAAGGCTCTTCTATCTGTTCCTGATCAGGCTCCCTACCTCTATGCCTCAATGTCGACAGCACGGTTCGGCGCGGCGCTGAACAAGCCCTCCTGGGGCGCTGTGGATGTCTTGAACAAGGTGGTAGACAACCCGGATGCATCGGGCATCCTACTGGCAATGGCATACGAGCGCCTTGGTTCGATCGATGAGTCCAAGGAGCGTGTTAAAGATGCACGATCGAAATTCGAGAAGATCGGTGCCATTCTCGATTGGCGCATTGTTGGTCCGTTCGACAACATCTCCGGATCGGGACACGACAAGGTGTTTCCTCCCGAGCGAGCAGATGACACAGGCGCTGTGTACAAGAACACAAACGGTGGGATGATCCGCTGGCAGCATCCGCCGGTGCAGAGGCTTGATCTATGGATAGACTTCACCTATTTCTCGTCCACCCATAGAGGTCAGTTTTACTCCGTTGCCTATGTGAAGAGTCCTACGCAACAAAGAGTGCAAATGCGTCTCGGCACGTCGGGCTCCTTCAAACTCTTCGTGAATGACAGATCGATCCGCGAGACCTTTGAAGAGTTCAATAATGACCTCGACACCTACATCACCGAGTGCACGCTGAACGAAGGTTGGAACAAGGTGCTCGTGAAGGTAGGCGCGAGTGATCTCGACCGGTGCAACTTCCTCCTTCGAATCACCGACGAACGCGGACGTACGATAGACAACCTCACGATCAACACGCAGCCTCAGGTGTTCAAGAGCCAGGACCCTGATCCTCGGGTCATCACGAATCCATACATCACGTTCTTCACCGAACGCATCGCATCACATCCGGATCATCTTGAGAATTACCTGTTGCTCGCTGAAGCATACTTGCGCAATGACAATGTGCAAGAAGCAATTCTTGTTCTTCGCAAGGCACGTCTCGTTGCACCGGAGTGTATTCTCATTGACAATCTATTCCTAGAGGCTTACAATCGCAGCGACCGCTCGGACGATGCAACGGCGATGATCGAGCACATCTCCACCGTGGCACCGGGATTGCCCCTTACCCTCATGTATCGATTCAATGAGGCTGTTTCTCAGGATCGAAATGATGATGCAGACAGCATTCTCTCGCTCGTAAAACGCCGAGACTCAACAAGCACTACCTACTACGAGTCAGCGATGTTGATCGCTCAGCGCAAGTCAGATCTTCAGCGCTTCACTGAACTGCTCAACGAGGCCTTTGAACGGTATCCGGGGAACTATCTTTACGCTTCGCTTTCGGCTACCATGTCGGAGCAGGCATCACAGGGACCACAGAAGTCCATCGACATCATGAAGCGGAACCTCGCAGTGAACGTATCGTTCCGCGGTCTTGAATCTCTCGCAAAATTCTATGTTGATGCAGGTGATCTGTCCTCTGCTCTGTCAACCTACGACAGGCTCTTCGCACTCGTCCCGCCCGGATGTGGCTTTCATTCTTCGATCGCAGACATCTATATCGACAAGAAGGAATGGGGCAATGCATTGGCCGCCATTGATCGTGCCATAGCCATCGCCCCGAACATCAGCGGATTTTGGTACAAACGAGGTGTGATCCAAAAGAGTCTTGGGAAGAAGTCAGCCGCCATCAGCGATCTGCAGAGGTCTCTCGAAATCGATCCGTCGAACTTTGAGACACGTGAACTGATCCGCGACCTTAAAGGCGATCCGCACCCTTTCACGTACTTTCCTACGGCAGACATCGACAGTATCATTCGGTCTGCTCCGGATGCCTCTGCCTATCCGAATGATGCCGCAGTCTATCTCTACGATGCAAAGAGAAGAGTTGTCTACGACGGTAGCCGATGCGAGATCCAACGCGAGTATGTAGCACGGATCCTGACTATTGAAGGGATCGACGATTTCAAAGAGGTCTACCTACCGGCAAACGGCAGTCTGGTTGTTGAAAAGGCTGTCGTTCGGAAACCCCGTGGAAGAGAAATACCAGCAGATAAAGGCTCTGGCCAACTCGTGTTCAAGGGTATTGAACCCGGTGACTTCATCTACGTTCGCTACCGTCACCTAGAGGCAGAGTCGGGACGACTCTCCGCATTCTTCGCCGACAACTTTGCCTTCAACGGCTCGTATCCAAAGCTCTATTCGTACTACGCAGTCCTCACTCCACCTGATGAAGCATTTCAGTGGCGTGCCTATGGCATCGAGTCAGAGATGGTCACCACAAAGAACGCTTATGGTGAACTCGCCTCATGGGAGTCTAGGAACGAACCGGCTATCGACTACGAAGAGGATATGCCAAGCGTCTACGACGTAGATAAGCGCGTTGAGCTCTCAAGCGTTCCAAATTGGGAAGAGATCATTCTGTGGTATCACGACATCGCACGTCCGAAAACTCGATCTTCTCTTGAAGTACGTGAGCTCATGGATTCGCTCTTCCCGCGCTCTGCGTCATATTCCAAAGAACAGATCATCGCCGGAGTCTACCGCTACATCACCAAGGATGTGCGATACAGCTACATGCCATTTCGTCAATCCGGCTACGTGCCACAAAAGGCCGAGCGTGTGATCAATACACGCATCGGTGATTGCAAGGATGTTGCTACACTATGCATCGCTATGCTGGCTGAGCGGAACATCACGTCGCACCACGTATTGGTGCAAACGCAGACATCTCCATTTCAACGCAAGCCCCTTCCAAGCATTCCGTTCGACCATGTGATCGTAGCGATCCCTGGAGACTCAATGCCGCTGCTCTTGGATCTCACCGCAGACAATGTTCCTATTGGCAGTATTCCACATGCAGATCTCAACGCGTTTTCTCTCGTAGTACGTCCGGGATTGCGCGAACCGATGTACCTCAACAAGTCGTACTTCATGCCGAATACGATGACCATTGAGACCAACGTGGATATCTCCGACGATAACTCGGCAGTGATCACGCAGACCTACACGGAGTCAGGCGCAGGCACACAGATGTACAGAGCTGCATGGCGAGACCGCACGGAGAAGGATCGCGATAAGGGCATCATCGAGATGCTGAGTGAGAACTATCCGGATGTTGAACTTCGCTCGGTGGAGATCGATGATCTTGACACCCTAACTCCCACGCTACGATTCTCAGTTACGTTCTATGTCCCGAACTACATGATGGAGGCAGGGGGCTTTTTGATCGCACGCCTTCCGTGGGACAGACAGATCGTTCCATCTGCTGCGCTGTCCTATGCAAAACGCCTACAGCCAATGCATGTACCGAGTTTCCACGATTCCACAACGGAGATCGTTCGTCTGAATGTTCCGCCGGGCTTTGTTCTCTCCGAGGGTACGTCCGTAGCACGCACGGTCCTCCCGCAGATCACCTACGAACGCTCGTCCTACATGTCGCCCGGCAAACTCACGGTTGTCCGCTCCATCGGCAATCACCGCCCTTGGGTCTCGCCGGAGGAGTATCTCACGTACAAGACCGAATACAACAAGATGGTCAAGGAAGATCGCCGATCCATCCTCTTCATGCCGAAGGGCACCGTTGTGAAGTTCCCGAAAAAGGCAAAACAGTGAGAGCATTCGGATATCCGAAACGTGTGATATGCCTCACCGAAGAGACCACTGAAACGATGTATGCACTCGGTGCTGAAGATCTCATCGTTGGTATCTCGGGATTCACGGTACGTCCGCCACAGGCTCGGAAGGAAAAACCAAAGGTCTCCACGTATCTCGATGCGAAGTTCGACGAGATCATTGCCCTGCGTCCGGACGTTGTGTTCGCCTGGTCGGACCTGCAGGCCGACATCTCCGCAGAACTCATTCGCCGGGGCATCGACGTTGTCTGCTTCAACCATCGATCGGTAGATGGAATCCTTGCGATGATCACACGCTTAGGCGGGATGATCGGTTATGCCACGATGGCCGAACAGTATGCGGCACAACTTCGCAATCGTGTGGACGAAGCTGCGGAGCGTGGCTCAAGCCGTCAACGCTCTCCTCGCGTCTACTTCGAAGAATGGTACGACCCGCTCATCACCGGCATCTGCTGGGTGAGTGAGATCATCGAGATCTGTGGCGGCATTGATGTCTTTGCTGAGAATCGTATCCATCCGAATGCGAAGGAACGGATCATAGCAGATATCCAAGAACCATTGCGCAGAGACCCGGACATCATGCTCGCGTCGTGGTGCGGAAAGATGCTCAAGCCGGAACGCGTCATCTCCAGACCCGGATGGTCGGACCTCAGACCGTATCGCACAGGATTTCTGCGAGACATTCCATCACCAATCATCCTGCAGCCGGGGCCGGCGGCATTGACCGACGGGATCGACATCGTGATGTCCATCTTCAACGAATGGGAAGGGGCAGGCAGACCGTGAATGAATTGAAACGCACATCCACCCCGTTCGACGCTGTGATCTGTCTCAACGGCAGTATTCCCACGGTTGATGTCTTTGAATTGGTGATGGATCGCCCCCTCATCGCTGCTGATGGTGCTGCGCAGATCTCTCTATCATGCCGGTATCGTCCCGGAGTTCATTGTTGGAGATCTTGATTCCATTGAAGACGAGGTCCTTACAGCATTGCGAGATTCATCCGAACTGATCGTTGACCCCGATCAAGAAACGAACGACTTCGAAAAGGCACTGCGTTTTGCCCAGACAATGATGTGGAACAGACTCTTAGTTGTTGGGATCCACGGTGGCGATCTTGAGCACACGCTCAACAACTGGTCGGTGCTTACACGATTTGGTCGAACGATGGATCTTGTTGCCTTGGACCGCGAACGTTTCGGCATTCCGCTCTACGACAGTTTTGCGTATTCATCAACGATGGGAGAACTGCTCTCCATCATACCGCAGCCCCATGCACGCATCTCAACATCCGGCCTTGTATGGTCGCTCAACGATGAAGTGCTCCAGCATGGCACGCGCGAGGGGGCACGTAATCGCTCCAACGCCGAACGCGTAGAGATCATCATCCACGACGGTTCAGTTCTTTTCTTCTGTGATGCCGCGCTGCCCCTTGCTCCCGAGCTTGTGTAAGGGGCTATATTGAGCCATTCGATCAAACTAGACTTTTGGAGTTGTCATGCGTAGAGATATCACAACCTGGTGGAGCCCGAACCTCAACAAGAACATGGAGATCTGTGCCTACGGTCACTATGGCACGGCCATCCTCATGTTCCCAAGTGCAGCCGCTGACTATCTCGAGTATGAGCGATTCTATCTGATCGACTCCATTGCCCCCTTCATCGAAGCTGGGAAGATCAAGGTCTATTCGATCAACAGCATCAACAGTGAAAGTTGGCTCAACGATCGGATGCATGGACGCGAGAAGTCGATCAGACATCAACAATACAACAACTACGTTGTTGAAGAAGTGGTCCCGTTCATCTTCCGCGACTGTGACGGACAAGTGCCGATCATCACCAGCGGTGTTTCTCTCGGCGCTCTTCACGCTGCCAACTCACTGTTCCGCAGACCCGATGTCTTTGATGGCACGATAGCCATGAGCGGCATCTACGATCTGAAGGAATACTCCAAGGGCTACTTTGACGAGGACTGCTACTTCAACTCGCCAATGGACTATCTGCCGAACCTTACAGATCAATATTGGCTGAATCTCCTCCGCTCCAAGCACCACATTCACATCCTCACCGGCAGCGGCAACTACGAAGATCCCAATGCCAGCGTAGAGTTTGGGCGCATCCTCGATGCAAAGGGCATCCCATTCGATCTTGATGTCTGGGGCAACGACTACACCCACGACTGGCCTACGTGGCGCGCAATGCTCCCACATGTGATCGGCTCGAAGTTCTGATCGGCTTGGTAAGCGCCTTCTACAAGCGCCTTCTACAAGCGCCTTCTTTGAGTGGATTCGCTGTTCGCTGTTCTCTGTTCGCTGTTCTGATCACTCGTAGTGTGTCCACATACGCAGCACACGAACGGTCTTCTTCTTCGCGAACACCTCATACACTAGCCGGTGTTTGATATTGATCCGACGCGAGTACGTGCCGGAGAGATCTCCAACGAGCTTCTCATACGGTGGTGGATTTTGAAACGGGTCACGAGCCAGAACAGCGAGCAACTCTACTGTTCGCGGTTTGAGTCCGGCCGCCAACAACTTCTTCGCGTCCTTGTTGGCTTGTCGTGCAAACACTACGTTCCATTTCACCAGTCTAGTTCTTTCTTGCTCTTGGAAAGTGGCTCCGCCCTTCCCGAAAGGATGGACTCACGCATCCCGGGAACCGACAAGAGATAGAGAGTCTCCTGAATTGCCGACCAATCATCGGCAGAGATCAACACAGCGTTGCCCCTCTTGCCCGTTATCGTGATCGGTTCGTGGGATTCCATCGCCTCGTCGATCAGCTTATAGAGATTTGCCCGAGCTTCGCTCGCAGTAAGCGTGTTCATTGCCACTCCTGTGTTCTTCGCACAATAGTACGCAATTACGTACGCCCCTTCCAAATCATCCCAACCGGTTGCTGTTCGCTGTTCTCTGTTCGCTGTTCTCTGTTCGCTGTTCTCTGTTCTCTGTTCGCTGTTCTCTGTTCGCTATTCGCTATTCACTATTCGCTATTCCCAAACCTTTCCTTCGTCGCAAACCACCCCTTGCGTCCGAACGATGCAAACGACGACATCAAGATGTCGTCCTCCGAGAGTTCTTCCGTAAGTGGCAGCGGATGTGGATAGACCACATCGAACACATGACTGAACAGCAGATAGTTCACTACGTGGACGTGGTAATAGACATCGTTCTCATCGATGATGTCCTCTGAGAGAACGATCGATGTAACATGGTAGTGATCGCCGTGCTTCTCAAGATCACAGTTGTAGACGAGTTCTCCCGTCCAACTCCGCGAGAAGTAGACAACACCATCATCAATGGCGATATCCCACTTGTCGTCCAGAGTTTCCGCCCTACAGATAACACCTCTGTCCGGAAGCGAAGCCATGGACGCCGGATAGGAGACGTCCACCTCTATCTGCACCGCATTGTTCGGACGTTTCCCAAAGACATGCGATCCGTCGGACTCACGCAGCGCCATGAATTGTTCTGCCGAGTCGGACTGAGTTGCCGTAGAGACCATCGTTGTAGCGATGGCCCTGCAATCGAACACCGGAATCCCCCACGGAGAATCCTCCGCGCTGATCCATCGCGGTTCCATTGATTCATCAAGTTTGCTCATGCAGCAAAGCTAGGAATGTACCGCCTGACCATTGCGTTCGGTTATGTGCGAAGTATCTCTTGCCGTGCGCAGCGCAGCCATTGTCAAACGGTGTACTTCCTCCGAAAGATCATGGAGGGGGCTAGCCGCCTCCGGTTCAATGAACCCCAGATCATCGAGTAGCCTAATGTAAAGTTTCACCAGCCGAACGTTCGTGTTCACCTCATACAAGCACGACCGGAAAACGTCGCGCGAGGAAGAACCCGCAGCTCGTTCCGTCCATGCCCCGAGGTCGGCCGCTGCCTCAAAAAGCCTTCGATGCACATCAAGGGCGTGCCCAGCCCCCTGACCCTGCATCCAGATATTGGCTACACGCAAGGTGAGCTCATACGAGCGCTGCTGTAGTGGCGTTCCCATCTCGTCCTCCGTAAATTAGTTGTCTCCCTATGTGCTTCCACACACCCAAAACGTGACATTCACAAAGACATTTAACCTTAGCACCTGTGTGCAAATGCGAATGACAACACGCGAGGGGGCATTTATGAGGTATTTATTCGTATTGCAGTATATTGGTTCCGAAGGAACCGCTGTTTTTCATCTACTTATCAATTTGGAGACTGTGATATGAGAGTTCTTATTGTGATTGCAGCATGCTTTGTGTTATCGATTCAGTTTATGGCTGGCTAAGAAACGGGATGTATTTGGCCGTCAACTCCTGGATGCCCTGATCCGTGGATTCCGAAGATTGAGAAGTTTAACATCACCTACTCGGCTACGCCGCCGTGCATTTTTGAGGTGACTGTGTATTTCCAAACAAGGTGCAACCAAGTAGAAGTGGCCGAATGGAGCGCGGCCCCACTAACTGCGACACCTCCAGGATGCGCTTCAACTCAGCAAATTTACGCATTCATGTCAACCATTACTTTTAAGAATGCTCTTTCTAATGCGGTTGCGGCACGAATTGGACGTGACAAGGCAATTTCTGGCGATCTACTACCCTGTCCGAATTACACACCTATCACTACTTCGAAGTTTGCAACATGCATGCGTCCTGTGATTGTCTATCAGTTTCCTAGCGGATCCACGATTCAAGTCGACTACGATCCACTGAATTCTTGGGAGTACTACAACAGCCTCTATATGGAGTCTGGTGGAGTTTTTACGGAGATCAGATATGTATCATGTGTAGGTACCGTTTGCTGCTTCCGCGACATGTCCTTTTGCCTGAATGCTGACGGTACAGTCAACTACACTGTGGGAGCATGGAGGAAGTACGGAGTATGTCCACCATTTGGGCCGTGCACTTTAACAACCTGTGACTGACGGCAATGCTTATCGTCCTACTATTCTTCTCAATTTCACTCGGAACGGCATCTGGCCAGCAGGCTCGAGTCAGGAATCTTCGCATTCATACGCCCATAGATATCGGTGCTTCGTGGATGACGCGAGCATGTTTATTGGATGATGGAAGAGCAGTCGTTGTTGGCGATCTTGGTCGTGTTGGCCTCATTGACCTTGCCACCGGGGGTACTCAATGGGACTCTGTAGATGGGCAGCCCTTTCTATGCAACGTAGCTTCACGAGGTGACAGCATTGCAGTAGTTGGTGATCACGGAGCTGTGTTCACACGAGTAGGCAACGGTGCTTTCCAAGACATTCGACTTCCTGACACATCATCCTGTCGAGCAGTTTGTTTCCGTGAGGAACAACTCATTGTTGTTACACGAAGTGGCGAGATCTGGTCTCGTTCGTTTTCAGGTGAAGGCGAGTGGGCTAAAGAGTATTCCCAGGACCATAAACTTGCGGCTGTTTCCTATGCCTTCGGAAGATGTGTTGCTGTTGGTGACGGGGGGAGCATGGCCGTGTGGTCTGATTCAGACCGAGTGTGGTCTACAGTCTACATTGAAGGGCAACAAGGCAACCACGGATCAGTGCTGATCGCGAAGACACATACAGTTGTCGGTTCGGATTCAGGCCGGGTATTCAGTTTCAACCATAACTCTGGATTGTCAACCACCAGTCGCCTTATGCTACCGGTATCAACGCCCTACTCAGATGATATCAACGGCAGATATGATAGAACGCTTTCATTGCAGTTCACGTCGGATGGGAGAATTCTAGCCACTGGCAACTACTTCCCTTCAGTATCTGGAGTGTATGAGAGTTCCGACACCGGTCGTACATTTCGCAGAAGGTCATTTGATTCGCTGAACATTGACTCTGATGAGGTCAACGCAACATTCTGCCCATTAGTTGGACAAGTCAAGAGTCGCACTTTTGTCCTTGCATGCACATTCTCTTGCGTCCCTCTGTTGCTGTCTCAGGAGGGCAATCAATCCACATGGAGAGTGACTCCAATCCGCGGGCTGTTTCAGTTCTTCAACGATACAGATAAAGACACACTACAACCGTATTCAGAATCCGTCAGCGGATTAGCTGGGGGCGAAGCAGAAGGCGACCTTGTGGTGGTGCTCTCTCCTCGAGTGAATCGTTATGAGAATCTCGAACATCCTGACAGGCGGTCTATCATCTATCGGACTATCGCTGCTAGACCGAATGAATTGTCAGATACACTTGCAGTCCTTCCGGGTACATACTTCTTCAAATCTGCAAACCGCAATCACATCATCTGCGGTGGAGACTCCGCTCATATCGCAATCAGTAGCGATTATGGTGCATCGTGGCAGATCTCAACTATTGACACTGGCCTGATCCGCACCAACTGGAGCGGAGAGGCCTTTATTGTAGACAGCACAATTGTGTGCAATCGGGATAATCGCCTCTTCTACGCACCCCTTTCGTCGCTCTCATTTCGCGAACTCACTATCCTGCCCACAAAGGCAGATGTCGCGCTAACTACCGGGATTGTACGGACTGGCTCGCGTCAGTTTAGCTCTTTAACAACAGAGTATCGAGACAATATACCGGTTGCGAGATTTCTTGACGATTGGGTCGCAAACTCAGACTCTACCCTAAGGGTTGGCAGACACGAACTCGATGTTGACTTTACGAATGTATCTACATTGTACTCTGATGGTGAGACAGCGTTTCTTGCGGTGCGTTTTATTGATGAGACGAATGACTACAAACCATATCAATTCCGTTGCCACGTTGTCAATGGCATTCTTATCTGTGATACGATGACGCTACAATCTCCACTGGGCGTTGAATCGACATTGCAATTGCCCAATCGGCTTGACGTACGTGAATCAAACGGTCTACTTCTTGGTTACAGCGCTGGTCACGAGCGACTAGTAAGTCGCGATATGGGCCGGTCGTGGATGCACGTTCCTCTTCCAAAGACTGGTTTCTCAGGAGAGGGGAGAACTATTGCCAACATTCAGAACAGAGTACACATCGGTGGTGGCAATAGGATGCACTTTTCCTTTGTCTTTGACACAACCACTTCAACTGTAGAGTCATTTGAGTCTGATGCGCACGAGATGGCTGCCACACAAGAGTTCGGTTCGTGGCCCCCATATCCTGCGTCATTGTATCGTATGAACGGAGAGCTCGTGCGAACTATATCTTATGGCGGTCATATTGCATTTCGTGACTCACTGAGATCACTCCCTACTGACTACTACATGATTGTTTGGGACTCACCACTTGTCCGGAGTCGCATCATATTGATTTCTTCCGGATCTATCGTAGCCTTTAGATAGCTGCCTTCTTCCTTCTTTTACGAGCGCTGCTGTAGTGGCGTTCCCATCTCGTCCTCCGTAAATTGGGTGTCTCCCTATGTGCTTCCACACACCCAAAACGTGACATTCGTCATTCGTCATTAGTCATTAGTCATTCGTCATTTCTTCATGTTCCCGTACTCACCTCCCCGGCCCCTGGCGCACCACCAGCCCCTTCCAATGGGATCAAGGTCTACGTTGAGACCTACGGTTGCCAGATGAATGCAAGCGATTCAGAGATCGTATTGGGCGTTTTGCGCGCTGATGGATATGAAGCAACGTCGGAGATCAACGAAGCCGACGTGGTGCTCATCAATACCTGCGCCATCCGAGACAACGCAGAGCACAAGGTGCACGATCGATTGAGTCAGCTCAAGTACCACAAGCGTCACAACAACGATCTCGTTGTGGGTGTCCTTGGCTGTATGGCTGAGAGACTGCGGTCAAGTCTGCTCGAAACAAAACTTGTCGACATCGTTGTCGGCCCCGACGAATACCGTCGCATGCCCCAGCTCGTAGAAACGGCGATGAACGGAGACCGAGGCATTGCCGTAAAGCTCTCCCGCGTTGAGACCTACGAAGACATCGTTCCGTTGCGTACAGAGGGAATCTCCGCGTGGCTTTCCATCTCCCGCGGCTGCGATAAGTTCTGCACCTTTTGCGTGGTTCCCTTCACGCGGGGCAGAGAGCGTTCTCGGGGTATGCAGAGTATCATCGATGAGGCAAAGAGGCTTTGGGATTCCGGCTTCAAGGAGATCACGTTGCTCGGTCAGAATGTGAACTCGTACCGAGACGACGTGTCCGGATATGACTTTGCCGATCTCCTTGCTGCAACGGCCCGCGCCGTACCAGGCATGCGTGTACGCTACACTACATCGCATCCGCAGGACATGAGTGACAAACTCATCGACACCATGGCCGAGCACGACAACATCTGCAAGTACATCCATCTTCCTATTCAGTCAGGATCCGACAGGATCCTCGAACTCATGAACCGCACGTACACCGTTGAGCATTACCTCAAGCGCATCGAACGCATCAAGCAGGCAATGCCTACGTGTGCAATGAGTACCGACATCATCTCCGGATTCTGCACGGAGACAGAGGAAGATCATCAACGCACACTGGACGTGATGCGTCAGGTTCGTTATGAAGGTGCGTTCATGTTCGCCTACTCACCACGCGAGAACACCAAGGCTTGGAAGATGGGAGACGACGTTCCCGACCACGTCAAGAAACGTCGACTCGGCGAGATCGTTACCCTCCTCAACACCATCGCCCATGAGATCAACGAAACCGAGATCGGCAAGATCCACCCCGTCCTCGTAGAAGGTCCGAGCAAACGCAGCACGTCGGACTGGAAGGGTCGCACCGACACCAACAAGACCGTAGTATGGCCCCACAACGGCCTTGCAGACTACATGGTGGGAGATACGATCAATGTGAAGATCGAACGCGTGAATAATGCAACGCTGCATGGTGTGCTAATGTGCTAATGTGCTAATGTGCTAATAAGCTAATGATGATCACCTACAGTAGTGAGAAGATTGCAAGACATCCTTTCTGACTTTTTATCGGGATACGTTTCTCTTACTGAAGAGAAGAAGAACGCTATTGTGTCGTTGGACGTGTTTCGTTCAGTAGCGAAGGGGACTGTGTTGCTCGAAGCGGGACAACGATCCGATAAGAGCTACTTCGTTCTTTGAGGGTGCATCAGGAAGTACTACTTCATTGATGCCAACGTACCAGGTATTCGTCAATGACAACGGCGAGAAGATCGACAAAGGTTTTCAGATGTTCAACTCGTACCGCATCGGCTATCACATCAAGCTCTTCGACGACCTACTATTCATTCAACCGTCGATCTGTATCACACACCGCGCATTCCACACGGAACTCCCCGACGGGTTCCGTCAGCTGGACGATAAATGGTCTAAGTTCATCGAAATTCCATTGGGCGACTGTGACGTCGCGTCATTGAGCCTTAAACGTTCTTGCTACCTTCATGAAGGTATGCAGCATCTTATCTTGGCTCTCCAAGGAGCGACCTATAACCATGTAATAGCCCAAACTGTCTTTATAAAGCATCAACAGGTAGACGAGTTCGGGGTAACCACCGCTAGAAACCCCGTTAGCAACTACTTCATATCCCTTTAAATCACCGATTGTTATCGAGTCAACTCGTTGAATCTGGGCAAGCTCCCCATTTGGCAATTTCTTCAATCTATCAACGGTGTATTCCTTTTTGTTGCCAATGTTCAGGACTTTTCCCAGCGAACTTCCAACAACTAGCGAGGCCGACGCAGAGGGCATTGCGCCATCTTCGTTGTATATCATCATACCGGAAATGTTGTTTACATACTTTAAGGATGTGCCTTCTACATTAACAGAGAACGATGACTCCCGCTCAAAGGAGCGTTTCTGAGCTGTGTCTCGATGATAGGAAAGAATCGATTGTCTGATCTCACCTGCGATAGCTGAACTTGCAGGGTAGATACCATTGATGATCGTGGTCTTATGTTCGTCACCAAACATGACGGTTTGTTTGTAATACTTAACGCCGGAGGCAAATTGCTGAATTGAAAACAGTGTAGCGTCTTGTTTATCAACTCGAACCAATTCAGTTTTGAGAACCTTCATTCCTTTAGCCTCTAATGCCTCTGGTGTAAAGGCTTTAAGCAATGCTGAATAGGAACCCGGAATCACACTTATCATTATCGATGCACCATTGTTGCTATTGATAAACCCATAGAATTCACTTGATGCAACAAATCCGTCTGGAACTTCAATTCTACAGATGGTGCCTGGAACCGGCTGTGAAGCTCTCTTCTGCCCCTGAGAAGGTGTGGTACATAAAGCGCAAACCAATACAAGTGTCATGAGCTTCATTGCTCTACTCCAGGCTTCATTCATGCACGTTTCATCGATAAAACAGAGAGGCTGAGAAAGACCTCTCTTACTTAGTCTCCACTCAGCTACTGCTCTAAGCCAAGTTACAGTACAGAAACGACGCAACTATCGACAATTCGCCTACTACCTCGAGTCATTGTCGCATACTCCATCCGAGTCTGGTTAAATGTTGCAATCAACCTTCAGCGGGTCAATGTGAACCTCCGTACCACCGTACCTCCGTATCTCCGTATCTCCGTATCTACTGATTCCTATACCCCACCCCTATCCCTGCCCTGATCGCCACACCAATGCCATACGTTCCGTTGGAGCCCCATGCGGCCCAAATGGCGGGAGAGATATCGTCGGTGATGTTCAGAACGCCGGGGTAGACATTGAGGATAACGGTTTGGTCTTCCTGACCACTTGCCGTGATCGAGGCGAGGAGGGAGTTGTTTCTGTCCCAGAAGATGCCGCCGGTGGGGACGAGTTCTAACGTGAGCAGACGGACGCGCGGGTCGATCTCGTAGAGGTATTTCCCTCTGGCTCCGGCCCCTACCGTGATGCTGTGCTCACTGTTGAATTTGTACGACGCTCCGGCCATGTTGGCCATGCCCATGTAGTACCAAGCGCTCCATTGGTCCGAACCCGGGATGTTCCATTTGAGGGAATAGTAGAGGCCGTTGTTGCCGAGTTGACCGTGCGGGAAGGTGATCATGGGGAGTTGCGACCAATCTGTCATGTTCAGATCCTTCGCAAAGAACCGGGCCACATCGTCGCTCGTAAAAAGCAAGATCCCCAGCCAGTCAAACAGGGCGATGTCCGCTATCGGGTCGGTGTTGTAGCCCACGTAGGCTTCGTTCTCAACGGCTTCGTTCAGAAGGTGGTAGAACATGATGGTGGAGGCCGACCATACTTCAGGTGCCGCAACTCCCTGGTACTGATACCACTCGGCAAGCATGCGGTAGGTCATACCGCCCCCAATAAGGTGGAGCTGGTAGTTCGGAAGCCACTGGCCCCCTTCCTTGGTGAAATTCAGGGGAAAGACCTCGGTGGTGAGCCACTTTCCCCAGCCGATCTGACTGATCGTGGCGCCAGGGTGAACAAACGTATTCTCGAGGACGTTCAGGAAGCCGGTTCCATAAGGCAGCTTGGTGATCCTGCGATCCTTTCCGTCGAGCTGCAGCACATCATAACTCCCATTGAGCACCACGCCCCATGGTGTGAACATGGACATACTGCCATAGGGAAGGGGCTCATAGAAAAGTGGTTCCGGATCCTGAGTCGGTGGTTGATCCTGAGCCCGGATTCCGATCCCCGCAATCAACAAGAAAACTATGAGGAGAAAACGCATGGTTGGCAAGATACATTCCCGTCGGAACACGTAGTTTGCAGTCATGGAAACCCTCTATGTTCTTCACGCCAAGATGTTGCACGTCATCTACCTCTTGGCTGCCCTCGGCGTTGTCTTTCCGCTCATCAACACCATCCGCAAACAACCGCTGAATACCCTCAGCATATGGGCGGTGCGTGTGTATACGATCGTTGTAACGCTGCAACTCATCCTCGGCGTAACGCAGCTTATTGCAAAGTGGAGTGAGCTGGGTGACGGATTGCGGTTCAGACTTGAACATGCCTTTATCATGCTCGTTGCCGTTGGTTGTGTCCACATGGCCCCTCGCTTCATCAAGCGTGGCGACGCTATTGGTGCACGCAATACAACGTTCCTCATGATCGCTTCATTGGCTCTTATCATCCTGGGCGTTACGCTCATTCAACGCGCCCTTGCGGGCTGAGTATTCCATGGTGCACACAACGTCTCTTTCTGCCTACCCACTGTTCCGACGTGGCAAGGTCCGCGATGTCTATGACCTGGGGGATAGACTCCTCATGGTTGCCACCGACCGTATCTCTGCCTTTGACGTAGTGATGCAGGAGACCATCCCTGATAAAGGGGCTCTCCTTACGGCCATCTCCGCGTATTGGTTCGACACTCTCGGCCAAGTGGTTCCCAATCACATCATCTCGTATGATGTTTCAACGATCGACGGACTCACATCGGAAGAACAAGAGCTGCTCACGGGTCGCTCCATGATCGTACGAAAGACAAGCCCCCTCCCTGTAGAATGTGTGGTGAGAGGATACCTTGCCGGATCCGGTTGGAAGGAATACAAAACATCGCGTACGGTTTGCGGCATCTCCTTGCCCGACGGATATGAAGAGTCGTCGAAACTTGCCGAGCCCATCTTCACGCCCGCAACAAAGGCAGAAGAAGGTCACGACGAGAACATCGCGTTTGATCAAGCAGCCGAAATTCTTGGCAGCGATGTAGCATCCGTTGTCCGCGACCACAGCTTTGCCTTATTCAATGCCGCCTCTAAGGATGTTGAGAGCAAGGGGCTGATCCTTGCGGACACCAAGTTTGAGTTTGGTGTGATCGATGGCGAGGTGATCCTGATCGATGAAGCACTCACGCCGGATTCATCACGGTATTGGCTTGCTTCCGAGTATGCTCCGGGAACGTCGCAATACAACTTTGACAAGCAGATCCTGCGAGACTGGCTGGAGACCACGGATTGGAACAAAACCTATCCGCCCCCTACCCTTCCTTCGTCAGTGATAGAAGGTACACGAGCGAAATACATTGAAGCATTCGAACGGATCACGGGGCGGACATGGCTCTGAACTCATTTATGCTGGACGAGGACGATGTTGCTCTGCAACGTCGCGTGAATGACCTGCTCGACTGGGGTCTGCTCCTTGCTGTGGCCGGTGTTGTTGCGATGGGGCTGATCTCCATCTACAGTGCTGCGTACGGTATGGGCTCCGACACCATCTTCAAACGTCAGCTCATCTTTGCCGGCATTGGCATCGCTGCGGCCAGCACGTTCTTCTTTATTCCTGAACGATGGATGAGGGATCTTGCCTATCCGATGTATGGGATCGGCATTCTCCTTCTTCTCGCCGTGCTAACACCATTGGGTCACGTCGTAAATGGTCAACGATGTTGGATCCAGATCGGAAGCTTCTCCTTCCAACCCTCAGAGCTCGCCAAACTCACAACGCTCATGGCGGTGGCTCGATACACGGGCAGGAAGGGTTTCAACATTCGATCTCTGAGAGACCTCGCCTGGGTTGGCGGAATGTTCTTGTTGCCAGTGGGACTGATCATGCTTCAGCCCGATACCGGCTCTGCAACGGTCTTCCTTGCCATGATGCTCGGTGTGTATCTCTGGACAGGGGGCGATCTCTTCATCCTCTACTTCATTGCAGTAGCTCCGTTTGTTGCCGCGTCAGCATTGTATGGTGTGTTGTTCGACAACATGATCTGGTTTGCCATCGTTGCTGCGCTCGTCGCATTAGGAGCATTTCTGTTCCGACGAAATCTGATCCTTACGATAGTGGCCTGTGTTGTTCTCGTGGGCGGCGGACTTGCAGTGAAGCCTGTGTTCAATGAGCTTGAACCCTACAAACAGAACCGCCTCATCACCTTGTTCGAACCTGAGCGTAATCCGCGCGGAACGGGCTATCACGTGATCCAGTCGATCCTTGCCGTGGGTTCCGGCGGAGTGACCGGAAAGGGATTCCTTAAAGGCACACAGACGCAGCTTCGGTATATCCCTGAACAGTGGACGGACTTCATCTTCTGTGTACCAACGGAAGAATTCGGATTTGTTGGCGGGACCATCGTCATCGCCCTTCTCGCCAGTGTTGTATTGCGATCACTCAACATCGCCAGTCTTGCCCGCTCTTCCTTTGCCAGCATCATCGCGATCGGCTTTGCATCCTTGCTCATCTACCATACGATGGTGAACATCGGTATGGCCATCGGACTCTTTCCGGTGATGGGTATTCCCTTACCCTTCTTGAGTTCAGGGGGCACGGCACTCATCGCCAACGTTGCAGTTGTTGGGATGCTGCTGAACTTCTATAAAACCCGTCGAAGAAGGGCTTCCGGTGTTCGATGAACATCGCGCTATCAGTCTCGTGCGGTGATGTGAATGGCGTGGGCCTGCGTTGTTTTGCCGGCGCTTGTCAAACGCACACGTTCAATGCGTCGATCGAACTGGCCATTGATGAGTCAACCTTGGTCGCGGCAATGTCGGCGTACCGACTCCCCGGATCGTTTCGCAATGGCACCTGGACGATCGGATCGAATGTGATCTCGATCGTTTCGATCGATACACCCTCCGGCATCGTCCCCGGTACGGTTCAAGACGACGCAGCTCGATGTGCGATAGCATCTCTAGAGTCGGCTATCTCCCGCACAGTGAATGGCACCTCCCATGCTCTCGTTACTCTGCCGATCAACAAGTATGGACTGACGAAGGTGGGTTGGACCTATCCCGGCCAGACAGAAATGGTAGCTGCGGCTGTTGAAGAAACGCCACTCATGGTGCTGTGCACGCGCGATGTGCGTGTGGCCCTTGCCACTGTGCATGTTGCACTGTCGGAAGTTGCACATGCACTTTCCATTGAGAGCATCGTTGAGCGTATAGCAGCCTTGAAGCATCACCTTGTTGTTGATCTCGGACTCATCGATCCGCAGATCGCCGTGTTGTCCGTTGATCCTCATGCCGGTGAACACGGCGTGATCGGCACCATCGACCAAGAACTCGTCAAACCTGCTATCGACCTTGCTGTTGCTAACGGTTATCATGCAGATGGACCACACGCCGCGGACGGGTTCTTCGCATTTGGCGCATACATGCGCTACGACGGCATCGTGGCCATGTACCACGACCAAGGTCTCATCCCATTAAAGCTCCTCGCGAAGGGGGCTGGTGTGAACTGCACAGCCGGACTTCGCATCGTACGCACATCGCCGGATCACGGTACGGCCTATGATCTTGCGGCACACGGAAACGTGGATCCTGCAAGCACGGCCGAAGCCATCGAGATGGCGATCCTCATTGCACGCAATCGACGTATGTTGTCATCGTAAGAAGTCTATTGTCTCTCAATGGGGGCGAGTCATGGAGTTTCTACCGTTCACGCTGATCGGCCTATTCGCTGTTCTAGGTCCATGGATCTTCATCGTGCTTTTGTACGATCGAGTCAAAAGACTCCAGCGCCGCATCGACATACTCGATCTCGGCAGAACCATCACAGCACAGAAGACGGAACCCGTCCCATCCCCCGTCCCATCCCCAGTCCCATCCTCAGTCCCATCTTACGTCCCATCTTCAGCCCCAGTCCCATCCCCAGTCCCATCCTCAGTCCCATCTCCAGCACGAACCAACGCCGAGTGGGAAATGCTCATCGGCGGCAAGCTCCTCAACCGCATTGGCGCTGCGGCCATCGTTCTGGCAGTGATCTTCTTCTTGAAGTATGCCTTTGACAACGATCTCATTCCGCCTGTTGGCCGCGTCATGATCGGCTTTGCAGCCGGCTCAGCACTGATGTATGCAGCACATCGATGGATGAAGAAGGGGCTGGCTGGTTTTGCTCAGGGTCTCGTCTCGGCTTCTATCACCATCCTCTACCTTTCTGCCTACGCCACGTACGGATTCTACGAGATCCTCCCTCAGCCCCTTGCCTTTGTTCTCATGATCGGTGTTACGTGCCTAGCGGTTTGGAGGGCATTAGCACATAACTCACTTGCCATCGTGATCATGGCCGCGATCGGTGGACTTACAACACCGGCATGGCTGTCAACCGGTGAGATGAATACAGTAGGGCTCTTCACGTATCTGAGTTTGCTTTCTGTTGGACTGTACGCATTGGCGCTTTGGAGGGACACATGGCGTCCGGTAGCGTTCATTGCATCTTTTGGTGTTGTAACGTGGTGGATGATGTGGTTCAACGTCACCGGTGCAGGAGACGATGTGATCATAGGCAGTGTCTTCCTCTTGCTTACCATGGCACTGGGCCTTGGGTATCACTATCGAAGAGCTACTGCCGCATCAACATTGGCCAGTCTCGAATTGGTGCACGCCACTCTCTACTATGGACTCCTCGTTTGTTTCCTCGCAGTTGTTACGGATGATTCTGAGCAATGGATCCAGCATCTCTTTCTCACCATGGCAGCGATCATTCCGTTTGTACTGGTGTACCTGCGCGCACCACGTGTTAGCGACCCTTTCTTTCACGGAGTTGTTGCCTCTGCCGGAATCATCACGCTGTCGCTGAACGGAGTGGTGGTTGATGACCCGAACGTTTCCCGGATCGTTGGCAGCATGGCGGCACTTGTAGGATACGTGGCATTCCGCCGACTCGAACTATTGGCCACCGCACGAACCGCACTTGTTCTCTCCGGTGGCATCACACTGTTCTTCGCGCTTGCTTCAGACGGGGCACTCATGGAAGAAGCTTCGTACCTGCCCGTGTTCTCGATGCGCACGTTATCCTACATCGTAGTGATCGGCGCCACCGTGTTCATTGCTCGGTCTCAGCTTCTCCTCACATCGGTGAGAACTCAACCATTTGCCATGTTGTTCGAGATCGTGGGGTGGATCACTTCCATGATGTTCGTTTATGCAGAAGTGCGAGATGCAGTGTTCAACACAATGGTTGGCGGCAGCGATCATATCCAATACGCTGCCTGTGGCGTGGGGCTTGCAGCAACAGCGGCCACAAGTGCTGGGGTATGGCTGATCACGGGCTATCGGAACAGTGGACCGCTCACGTTTGCAGCGGTGATCATGTCCTATATCGTTGCAGCCGCATGGATCATTGAAATGTCGTGGTTCCGATTGAATGCCGACTACACAGCATTCATGAACGTGCGTACGGGCACTGGACTGATGGTTGCAGTTGCATTGTCTGTCTTTTTCTGGCGTCCGAATCATACGATCTCGCAGATCTATCGGACCATTGCAGCTCTTGGCATCGTTGCCACAACCTTCATTCTTGCAAGCACAGAATCTGTTTGGTCGCTTTGGATCGCTTACGACAATGCGCAGACCATGTATGAAGAGAGCACGCTCTTAAACAAGTTGCACCTTGTGTTATCCGGCGTGTGGATCCTCTACGGGATCGTCGTCGTTGTGATCGGATTCTTGCGCGATGTGCGATCGATCCGACTCGGTGGTATTGCACTTCTTGGCCTTGCCATTCTCAAGGTCTTCCTC